>NZ_JAPIYN010000020.1:0-110287 GCF_035617725.1 Mycobacterium sp. 94-17 | reverse complement strand
CTTCGCCGCCCACGACACCTACGCCGACGACGGCGCCATGATCGACAAGGGCGTCGCCTTCGCCTCCAGCCACCTGGGTGTCGGCGGGCCGGCCCCGGCTCCGGCGGGCGGATTCGGCAGCTGAGCAACCGCTCGGTTAGGCGGGAATCCTGAGTTAGCTGACCACCAGCCCGAGCACGTCGATCGGTGAGCTGCGTGCCGCTAGCCGCCCGGGGCTTTGGAGTTCAAAAAAGCGACTATCCCCTGGGTTACCGCGGCGGCGTACTTCGCGCGGCCGTCCGGACTTTCCATTCGCGCCAAGTCGCCGGCGTTTTTCATGTTGCCCAGCTCGACCAGGACGGCGGGGTACTGGGCCAGGTTCAGCCCGGCGAGGTCGTCGCGGCCGTACAGGCCGTCCGATCCGATGTAGTTCGCCGGTGCCAAACCGGACTGGACCAACGCATCCCGCATCGCGCGCGCCAGCTGCACGGCCGGCCCGGCTTGGACCTCGCCCAGCGGCGGGCTGGAGTAGTTGACGTGGAATCCACTCCCGGACGGGGGTCCCCCGTCGGCGTGGATGCTCACGATCGCGTCCGGGTGCATGGCGTTGGCCGCCGCCGCGCGTTGGTCGATGCAGGGGCCCACACCGCTGTCGCTGTCGCGCGAAAGCTGAGTTCGCACACCCTGCTGGTTCAGCGAGTCGTTGATCAACCCCACCACCACCCACGTGAACGTGTGCTCGGGATAGCCGTCGTCGGCGACCGCTCCGGAAGTCTGGCACGCCTTGGTGCCACCGCGGCCGTTGGGAACCTGACGATCGATCGACGCGTCGCTCACGGCGTTGTGGCCCGGATCGAGGAAGACCGACATCCCGGCCACACCGGCGGTCGCGCGCGGGAGCGGCAGCACCGCGCCGGCGGCGACGACCGTCGGCAGCACGCCGGCGATTTTCAGGACGTCGCGGCGCACGACGGATCGCAGCCCACCCGGGCGATCACTCACCGCGCGATGGTAGCAATCAGCACGCGCGGTCCGGCCGCTGATGACGGCGCGGTAGGTGATGCCGCGCCGGAAAGAGGTAGTGCATGAGTTCGGCGCCTTCGGGCCCGTAGATGCCGCGGTCGTCGCCCCGCAGCACCCAGCGGTGCTGCTGGTCGGCGCGCGCGGCGATAGCCCGCCGGCGGCCCGCGGACTCGGCCGAGCGCCTCTCGTACCACCGCAGCAATGCCCGCGCGAGGAAGAACAGCCCGGCGAGTGCCACTGCGCCGAGGATCCACCAGATGAACTTGATGACGACGCCGATGAGCAGCAGCAGGCCCAGCACCCCGCCCAGCCCGCCACCCGAGCTGGCCGTGGAACGACGACGACTCATGGCGTGAACGTACGTCGGGGGTCTGACATCAACGGCGGCCCATCAGGCTCTGTACTAAAAAGTATGTTAGGGTCGACGGCATGTCCGTGGTGGAAAGCCGTCCTCTGCACGGTGTGACCGACGAATTCGTGGCCCGGCTGGCCGATCGCGCCGAGGATGCCGAACACCTGCGGCGCCTGCCCGCGGCGACGATCAGCGATTTCACCGAGACCGACCTGTTCCGGTTGCTCCTGCCCGCCCGATTCGGCGGCCTGCAGGCCTCGTTTCCCGAACTGCTGCAACCGATTCGGCGCATGGCGCACGGCTGCGCATCGAGCGCCTGGACGCTCGGTTTCTACACGCTGCACAACTGGATGCTGTCGCTGTTCGATCCGCGGCTGCAGGAGGAGGTTTTCGCGTCCGGGCCCGTGCTGGCGCCGGCGCCCCTGGCCCCCACCGGCCGCGGTGTACCGGCCGACGGCGGGGTGCGCCTGACCGGCAGATGGTCCTGGGCGACGGGCGCGCTGGATGCCGACTGGGTGATCGTCGGCGCGCTGATCGAGCGACCCGACCGTATCGATCCCGCGTTGGCCGTGCTGCCCGCCGGCCAGGTGGAGGTCGTGGACACCTGGCACACGGCCGGCATGCGCGGCACCGGCTCGCACGATGTCGTCGTCACCGACGCCTTCGTCCCCGAGCACCGACTGGTCGCCGTCGCCGACATCTATGGCGGGACGGCGCCGGGCGCGCGGGCGCACGGGGCCGCGACGTATCGGTGGCCGTTGGTTCCCGCGTTGGCGCTGACGGCGTCGATGCCCGTGCTCGGGACCGCGGAACGGGTCGCCGAACTCTTCGCCGAACGGCTCAGCGGGCGCGTCCTGGCCTATAGCGGGGTGGCGCAAAAGGATCAGCCCGCCGCGCAGATCAGGCTGGGCGAGGCCAGGGTGCGGTTGAGCGCTCTGCGGGCGCTGGTGGCAAAGACCGCCGACGACATCGAGGCGATCGTGGTCGGCGGCGAACGGGTGAGCCGATCTGTGCGGGCCGACGCACGGCTGGCTGCCGCGCGCACCGTGCACGAAAGCCGGGCGGTGATCGCCGATCTCCTCGAGGCGTCCGGTGCCAGTGCCCATTTCCTGTCCAGCCCCATGCAGCGCGCCAAGCGCGATGTGGACATCGCCGCGGGGCACGTGGTGTTCGACTACGACGTCAGCCGAGAGTTGGCCGGGGCGTTGGCGATTGGGGCGAAGATTTCACCCATCGCCATGGTCTGAGCCGGCCGTCTCCCCCAGCATCAGGGCCAGGAACCGTTCGCGTTGGGCCACTGATTGGGCCTCTTCGGCCGACCTGGTGAGGTGCAGCAGCCCGATGCCCGCGGCGAAGGTCAATTCGGCCCGCAGCCTGGCGTCCTCGGCGCTGAAACCGTAGTCGCGGTAAGCCTTTATCACCGTGCGCAGCAGTAGCCGGTCGGTCGCGCGGATGCTGTCGGCGGCTACCGGGTCCAGGCGAGCCCATTCACGCATCGCGCGTTCCAGCATCCAGTACTGGGGGCTGACCAGCGTGCGCGTCAGTGCCGACAGGCGTTCCCGGGGCGGCAGCGCGTCGAGTTCGGACAGCGCCTGGCGATCGCGTTCCAGGAATTTGTTCCACGATTCGACCAGCGCGGCCCGATATTTCTCGATGTCCTCGAAATGCCAATAGAAGCTGCCGCGGGTGACGCCGGCCTGCTGGCAGAGGCGTTCGACTTTGAGGGCGCGCACCCCCTCCTCGGCAAGCACGGTGTAGCCCACCTTCAGCCAGTCCTCGGCGGAGAGGCGGGCCGACGGGTGCTTTCCCACAACCACAACTGGAAGATTACGGGAGTCATTGCACGCCGGAGGCGAGATGAGACGATCTCGAGTTCGCGGCAGCGCGGGGTCCGGCGGGTGCCGAATTCACCGCGTGGGCGGCACCGGGAGCCGGGCGGCGTCATCGAGGTCGACGTCCAGCGCGTTGAGCATCAGCGCCAGTCCCGCATATCGGCTGATCACCAGCAGCGCCTCGACGGTGGCCTCCGAACCGAGGGCCGTGTGCACCTGTGTGAAAAGCTCGGCCGCGACGCGGCGCGTGCTCACCAGCTCCGTCGTCAGCCGCAGCATCGCCAGCTCGGTGGCATCGAATCTCCCCGTGTGCCAATCTGATTCGGAGACGACGGCGTCGACGGTATCGGCGTCGACGCCCACCGTTTGTGCGACATCCCGGTGCTGGCCCAGCTCGTAGGCGCAGTCCATCAGGTACGCGGTGCGCAGGACGATCAGTTCGCGAAGCCTCCTCGGCAGCACCGGGCTGGTGAGGGCCGCGTCACCGGCCACCATCCAGCCGGTGAACACCTGCTCGGCGTTGGCCAGTGCGCGGTACACGTTCAGATTGCCCCGCCGCGCGGTCAATTCGCGGGCGAGTTCGGTCATGTCCTCGGGGCGGCGATAGGGGACGCGCGTCATGGTGCGTCGATCTCCAGGTCGACGGCGTTGAGCACCAGCGCCAGGCCGTAGTAGCAGCCGACGATCATCAGCAGCTCGGTGAGCGCCTCGTCACCGAGCAGGGCTTGGGCGGTGGCGAAGGCGTCATCGCTGAGCCGGCGGGTGGTGCACAGCTCGGTGACGGTGTCGACGACGACGCGTTCATCGCCACTGAATCCGTCCAGATCCCCTGTGCCGAGCAGGGCGTCGATCTGCCGGTCGGACAGCCCCGCGGCGCGGCCGAAGACCTTGTGCTGGGCGAGTTCGTAGGGCGAGTCCTGAAGATGGGCCACCCGCAAGATGATCACCTCGCGCATCCGCGGGGTGAAGGTGGGGCTGTCGAAGAGCCGGCCGGCCATCTGTGCCCAGCCGTCAAACACGTTGGGGGCGTTGGCGAGCAGTCGCAGCACGTTGAGCGTGTCGGGTCGGTTGAGGAGTTGCCGGATCTGTTCCGGTTGCTCATCTGCGTTGGCCAGGGGCATGCGCGTCATCGCCGACTCCCTTTCTCGTCCACGAAGGATTCCTCGACTGTAGTGAACGCCTCTGTTGGGAGGGATACAGCGTTACGAATTCCGCTAGCGCATGCGCTATCGCTCGCTCACCCGCCTAGGCCACGCGGCAGAACTCAGCCGGCTTTGTCCAGCCGGAAGGGCAGCGAGATCACCGTAAACTTTCGATTTCCTTTTATCGCAGGCTATTTCGCTATCGTGTCGCCGACCGTCACTTCGTGACGATTGCCGAGTTGTAGTTCGGGGCCCACGCCTTTTCGAAGGTGGCGATGCGAACCTGCTCGTCGCGGCCGGTATTGATCCCGCTGTCGTTGAGGTGCACCACACCGGCCTTGCTGTCGATGCCGGTGACAACCACGAAGTGATTTGCAGAGTTCCGCTGCCCGGGCCGGTTCCAGATTGTTTCGGCGTTGAGTATGACGATGACCTTGTGGCCTTGCCCGAGCTTGCGCGCCAAGGCGTCGGCGTGGGTCTGGATGTTCTCAGCTCTGATCCAGTAGTGCCACAGCAGTACCGGAAGGTCGGTGATATCGGTGGTGCCCGTGGGCTTCCAGATCGGCCCGTGACCGGTTGTGCTCGGTGTGTTTTCGGCCAGCGCCGTGATCTGGTGCTCGGTTGGCTGGCGTCCCGTCAGCTGTCCGACCACATCGGCCACCGCCATTTCCCCGCAGTCCGAAGCGTGTTGCTCGCGCCAATAAGGCGCCGCGGCGACGGGGTCGCCATACATTCCCAACTCATGGTCGGCGTCGGGGACGGGAGCGCCCGGGTTGGCGTGGACCCCAGCGGCCAATATCACCGGCACGACCGCGGCGGTGGCGGACAACAGAATGACCCGGCCAACCGTTCGTGCGGCGGTGGCGGCCTTTGCCCTCAAGGTGCTCGTCATGCGTGCCCGTTCTCGAGCCGCCGCGGCGGCGTGTAGATGTGACGAGAAGAGGCTCAGATGTGGCCCTGAGCAGGTATTCAACAGAGACTTCGGGATAATGCCGCGGCGACGCGCGGGTGGTTATCGCGATGAGATCAAGCTGTTAGATGCAAGATCCAAAGCCCCGTGGCGCATGTGCTGTGGCCCGGCGGCCAGCGAGCTCAGACCGCCTGCGGCTCATCGGCTTCCGGCGCGGAAGTCGTGCTGAGTTGCTGGACGAGATCGGCGGCGACGGCACGCAGCGGGATGTTCGTCTCCTGGCTTTTCCGGCGCAGCAAATCGAAGGCCTGGTCGGCGTCGATCTGGTGGATTGCCATCAGCATGCCTTTGGCCTGTTCGATGGGAGCGCGAGTTTGCAGCGCGCGCTGGATGGAGGCGGCCACGTCCCGGGCGGACCGGAAGCGGGAAAAGTCACCGATCGCGCGGGACACTGCCGTGGTGAGCATTGCGAGAATCTCGGCATCGAAGTTGTCGAATGCCGACCGCGAACGTCCGTAGAGATTGAGCGATCCCAGCGCTTGTTCGGCGGTGAATAGGGGCGCGGCGAGGAAGCTGAGAATTCCTTCGTCGCGGGCCGCAGCGGCGAACCTCGGCCACGTCGCGGCGGCGGCGTCGGAGTCGACAAGCACGATGGCGCGGGTCCTGGAGGCGTCCAGACACGGTCCTCGGCCGACGTCGTATTGCTCGGTATCGACACGCAGAGTGCGCTGGTCAGTGTGCACCGCGGTATAGAGCCTGCCGCCCAGGTCGATGGTCACCCCCGTGCTGTCGGCGCCGTCGACGGCGTCGTGTGCGATCTCGCAGACGTGCTGCAGCAGCGTCAGCAGATCGTCCTCGTCGGCGATGCTGCGGCTGGCGCTGACCAGCATCTGGCCCAGCATCGTCGGCGTGATCCTGTTGTCGGCGGCGGCTTGGATGACCAAGTCGGCGACCTGCTCGCTGTCCTGCGCCGACGCGGCTGCCGGGAGGGAGTCGTCGGTGCGCCGATCCTGGGGAACCATCCGCACAGTGTGACACGAATTGTTGTCGGTCACGCCCGCTGAGCAGGCATTCAAAGCACTGCGTGGTTGCGTTCGAGGGTCACGATTGCGATGAGTTCGTCTTCCAGCCGGGGGGCCGACGCCGGCGACGCCGCCGACGTCTGTTTCGGCCGACCTACCAGCGGGCATTCGCCGACGGTGAGCGCATTAAGATTCACCGGTTTGCTGGGAACCGCCGTCGCAACAGCCTGGGCGTGCATGGTCAGCGCACCCGTCCCCATCGTGTCCGCCGTCCCGTGTCCTGACGTGGAGGTGGTGTTCGCCCGTGGTACCGGCGAGCCACCTGGAGTCGGCGGGGTTGGGCAGGCTTTTGTCGACGCGCTGGGGTCGCGAATCGGCGGCAAGTCGGTCGGGGTTTATCCGGTGAACTACGCCGCCAGCGGCGACTTCAATGGCGGCGTCGCCTTCGCGGCAACCGTCGTCGACGGGATCAGGGACGCCGGCGCTCATCTCGAATCCACGGCGACCAGCTGTCCGAACACCAGAATGGTGCTCGGTGGCTATTCCCAGGGCGCCGTCGTGTCCGGCTTCGTCACTTCGGCTGTCGTGCCGAAGGAAGTCCCCGCAGAGTTCGCCTCCTCCGTGCCTCAGCCGCTGCCGCCGGAGGTGGCCCGCCATGTCGCGGCGGTAGTGCTGTTCGGAACACCGTCAAACGAGTTCTTGCGCGATTCAGGCGCGCCACCCATCACGATCGGTCCCCTCTACGCAGCCAAGACGATTCAGTTGTGCGCTCCCGACGACAGCATCTGCGACGGCGCGCCTCCGGGGCCGCCCGGCATCGCTCACACTCTGTATCCGGCGAACGGCATGGTTGGCCAAGGCGCGGATTTCGCCGCGAGTCACCTGTAGGCCGCGCGATTGGGTTTCGTCGTGTGGCCGGTTGCGAGCATCGCCGAATCGCCGGCGTTGGACGCTGGGCTTCGTGCCGCCCTCGCAGTGGCGGTCGCCAGCCGACACCAGCGAAGCTGACCCGCCCGACAATCTGTATGCAAACTGCCGGAGGGCTTCCCGGCCAACGCGCGCGGTGCGCGGAGCTGACCCTGCGTGGGTCACCCCGGAAGACGTTCTCCCACAGTCGAAATCAGCGAAAACTGGTTCCTAGTACGCAAGAGCGTTATCAAACGCCGTCCGCGTTGATTTGATGACTGTCCTCGCCATCAGAAAGTTGCCGCCGCCACCGATGACGGCTCCCAGGCCGAACGGCGCTGCGCGGCCGAGAACGATGATTCCGCGCTTCGTTCCATATTTGGTAATGAAGTGTCGACCAAGAACGCGATTGATTGGGTTGATCGTCTCCATCGGTACCGCCTGTACGCCGCGGACGCCAAGATGTGAGCCGGTTCGTCCGGCGGCTTTGGAAACGCCGCCAGCCATACCCCCGCCCGCGAGAACCATTAAGAGCAGCGCACGTTGTCGCTCATAGTGTTCAAGGCGGATCCCGTAGACACTCGCCACGGCCAAGACATGCGTGGCGCTCGCCGTGAGAAAGAAGGTGCCGTCGCCGACTCCGCTAGCAAGCGCGGCGGCGGTGCCGGCCCCTGGGACCGCGGCGACGCCGCCTGTTGCGGCACCCGTGGTGGTTACCGTCGTCGAAAACAAGGCCTCGAGCTTTCTCACCAGCACTTCATCTGTGGCGTCTGGGTATTGCGCGCGCAATTTATCGACGGCAACGCCCGCAAGTTTGGATGCTTGTTGGATGGCCTTATCCAGGACACCGTTGTACTCGCGGAGCGTTTTGCGCTCGCCATCGGCACCATCGTCCTTCATGCTCTCCCCCTTCTGTGACCCATAGGCCGACCAGAGACCGCGCGACGGCTCCACATTCCGCGACATTCCGCGCGTTTTGCTGGTCTGGCCGAGACTATGACACACCAGCGACGCGTCGTGTTGTTTGCCCGTTACCGGGCATCACAGAGGCGAAATCAATGACGCCAACTAGCGGCCGACCTTCAAACTGCTACCACCGGTGGCCGCACTCCGCGCAAACCCATTCCCAAGGTTCTACGCAGCAGCCCATTGCCTCCATCCACGGCTCAAGCGCCCCCGAAGACAGCATCCCGTAAATCGTTGACAGCGCACGCCGCGCCGAGCAAGACGGACAGCGCGGATGAAGACTCAGACGAAAATCCAGGAAACTGGTGAATCCAGCAAGACGCATCATGTCGCGACATGAATCGCACAGCACCCCAGGCCAATCCGGGGCAATGACATCGGATAGCGCGGTCTAACCTTGATCTGATCGGCGGAGTAAGCGACACGACCCTCTCGGGCTTCTGGTTCGGTGATCGGATCCACGAGGCGCAACGGATTACGCGAGATCGTGGGTGGGTCGATGGCATGAATGTGCAAGCGGTCGCGGGCAT
This sequence comes from Mycobacterium sp. 94-17, assembly GCF_035617725.1. NCBI lineage: Bacteria > Bacillati > Actinomycetota > Actinomycetes > Mycobacteriales > Mycobacteriaceae > Mycobacterium > Mycobacterium sp. 94-17. Next base: position 101,625 of record NZ_JAPIYN010000020.1, on the reverse strand, counting down.
CTTCTCCCGTCAAGTCAAGCCGACGCTCACACGCCGTACACTTTCCCTCTGATTTCAGCAGAATGCGTCCGGCGGCGAGCGAGGTATGGCCTAAAAGTGCGTCCGTCGTCGACGGGTTGTAGCCACCGATCAAAGCAACGACGGCATCCAACGACTTGCTGTGGTAGACGTTGTCGCTTCTGGGGTTAACCACAAAGTCAGCCAGCATGTTCAGCGTGCCGAGCTCGAGCAACCCGGTAAGGGATGCGGGGTTGATGTTGGCGAAGGCGTTCCCAACGTCGCCGTCTGGCCCGACGATGGCAACCGCGGCCAGCACCGATTGCGGGTCTGTGTCGAGAACACCGATCACGACGTCTCCTGGCTGAATGCCACCGCTCGTGCGCCATGGACGATAGGGCGAGCATCGTTCCAGTACGCAGATCAACGCATCCTGCCATGGCCGCCCGTCGACGATGTGAACGGTAGGGACACTGGCTTTCTTGCGCATCGACGTATTGTCCTCGGACGGTCTGACAAGTTGAGCCGCTAGAACCAAAGCATCGGCGCATCGGTTGGGTCTGTCCGCTTCCGCCACTCGTATTCCGCATCGTTCATCCAGTCCATAAGCGTCTGAGTCCCCGACACCGCGCCTCCATCTCAGTTCCTGCGAGTGCACTGTAAGCCAGGTCACCGAGATCGCTTGCGAGTGGTTAGCTAACGGATCGAGTGAGCCAGCGTCGGGCTCATGCTGCCCGCGCCCGCGCCGACCGCCAAAAAGGGGTCTGCGCACACGTGAGTCGACACTCGTCACGGCCCTGCCGATGCCCAGGCGCATCGTGATCCACGATCGACCGGTACGCCGTTGTGTGGCAACCGAAATGGATTCTTACTGCTCGTCAAGCTCGTTGCGTGCGCCGCTCTATAGCCGCTCTCGCGTCTATCGTCAAACTCGAATAATCGTCACATTCCGGGCGCCATCGAGGGCGGCGAAGTCGTCGTCCTGAGTCACGATTGCCAATCCTCTCGATGCTGCGATAGCCGCGATCCATAAGTCATTAGCCAGCATCCGCCGTCCAGCTTCGGCTAAATAGATCCGCAACCTCGCCCACATTCGAGCCGCATCATCATCAACTGACAGCGTTTCCATATCCGCAATGGATTCCAGTGTCGCGAGACGCTGCGCCCGGATGTCAGATGTCGTCGCGGCCAGCACTCCGGCGTGAAGCTCGGCGAGGGTGACGACAGTGGTGGCGACCTCGTCGGGAATCCGTGCCTCGTCGAGGTAACGTCCGGTTTCCGACGCGATGAACACCGAGGTGTCGAGCACGGCGGCCGCGGACGTCGCAATCATTGAATCGGCCCGAGATCCTCGGTGGTGTCACCTGCGAGTTTCGCGAGATCCCGGCGCAACCCGGGATCGGCTTGAGCGCGGCGCAGGCGCGAAAGCAACTCTGCCTTGCTCAGCCAACGCCTGCGCTGTGGAGCAACTGCGGTGAGAACCGCAACGGGCCGGCCATTGACGGTGATGGTGACGTCCTCACCTTCCCGAACGCGCCGCAACACCCCCGCCGTATCGTTGCGCAGCTCACGAGACGCCACCTCAGACATGCTACGATCGTAGCACTATCGTAGCCATCGTATGGTCCCACCTTGTGCGAGGCAGAGAGACGTTGCGACAGAGTGACTTTCGAGCCGGGGGTCGCTCGGAGGCCTGGACACCCGCCACCCGGGCCACGCTCTCACGGTGTCGGTATGTATTGATCGCACCGATACGTAGCCGGGTTACACATCACCGGAAGATTGGTCCAGCCGCCGTAGGTGCCGGGGACATTCCAAGTGGGCATCAGTGGCCCGTCGTTGTAAGGGTTTGGCATGTACTGGCAGGTGTTGAACCGCGCGCACGGCGGATCGGCGTGCGCGGGGGCCGCTGCCAGGAGGCTCGTCACTGCACCGGCGAACACCGGGGCAACAAGCAATTTCACCGCGATGGTCTTCATGACGAGACGATCTCATCCGGCACCGACAACATGGTCGTGTCACCACTCGCCGGTAGCGACAAAGCGGGTGAGCCTTAAGGCCGCGGCGGCAACACCTTCAACCACCCGTCCGAAAGCAACTCCAGCAACTGCCCATCCGGATCCCGAATCATCGCCGCGCCGGCCGACACGGTCGAATCGACCACCGCTCCCCCGAACTCCACCACCTGAGCCAGCACGCCCGGAAGGTCGGACACCGAAAGCGAGATGTGCGTCAGCCCGACCTGATCCATCACCCGCTCCGAGCCGGCGTGCACCTGACGCTTCGAGTAGTTCATCAGCTCGAGCACGAACCCGTCCCGCACCAGATACGTCGCGTGCACGCCGAGCGGCTCGGGCAACCCCACCAGCTGGGACGTCGCGCCATCCGGCGGGTCGAGTTCCCACCAGAACTCAAACCCCAGCAGGCCCTCGTAGAACCGGCGCGACCGCGCGCGGTCGGTGACGCATAACCCAACGTGATTGAAAACCGTTCGATGACTACTCAACACAACCTCCGCCGCACGTCAGACCCCTGACGAACCCGATTCCTGACAACCTTCGATGACGCTTCACCACGCAGCCCAAACGCGTAATAATGTAAAGATAACGTAATAGGCGGCTACCCCCGCCACACCAGCAGGTCCCCGTCCGTTGGAGAGCTTTTCGATGGTCACCCGCCCGAAGGTCCACCGCGACGCCATCGTCGATTTCGACCACCACTCCGACGCGTTCAACCTCAACGAGCTGGCCGTCAATGCCGAACTGCGGCAACGATGTCCGGTCGCGTGGAACGAGAACTACGGCGGGTTCTGGTTCCTCAGCAGCTATGACGCCGTCAGCCACACGGCCCGAGACGGCGACACGTTCGCCCACAAATACGAACCCGACGCGCCAGACGGCGTGAACTACCAGGGCGAGATGGGCGTCCCGCGCCCCGACGGCCAGCCGGCCCTGGGCATCGGCGAGGTCGACGGCCCCTACCACCAAGCCCTACGCCACGCGCTGGCCCCGTTCTTCTCCCCCGGCGCCGTCGAGAAACTCAAGCCGTTCATGGAGCAGTCCGCCCACTGGTTCCTCGACCAAAAAATCGCCGACGGACAGATGGACCTCGTCCTCGACTACGCCAGCCCGGTCCCGGCCATCCTCACCATGAAGCTGATGGGCCTGCCCTACGACAACTGGCACCTGTACGCCAACCTCTTTCACTCCGTCATGGCCGTCCCGCAAGACAGCGACGAGTACGCCGACGCCATCGCCAAAGTGCCCGCCATGATGCAAGAAGTTCTCGAGTTCGCGGCCGCACGGAAAGCCGACGCGCGCGACGACCTCACCAGCTTCCTCCTGCAATTCGAATTCGACGGCCACCGCCTCACCGACGAGCAGCTGCTCAACATCCTGTGGAACCTCATCGGCGGCGGCGTCGACACCACCACTTCACAGACCGCGCTCACGCTCAAGCACCTGGGCACCCACCCCGACATCCGACAGCAACTCATCGACCACCCCGAGCTCTACCGCACCGCCACCGACGAATTCCTGCGCTACTTCTCGGTCAACCAAACCCTCAGTCGCACAGTCACTCACGACGTCGTCCTCGGCGGTCAATGCTTACGAAAAAACGACCGCGTCGTCATCAGCTGGCTCTCGGCCAACCACGACGAACACGAATTCGACCGGCCCGACGAGATCATCCTCGACCGCGCCCCCAACCGCCACGTCGCCTTCGGGCTGGGACCGCACCGATGTATCGGATCGCACCTGGCGCGGCTGATGTCGGCGGTGATGGTCAAGGCCGTCCTGGACCGCATCCCCGACTACCAGGTCGACGTCGACAACGTCCACCAATACCTCGGCAACCCGAGCATGACCGGGCTCGGCAATCTCCCGGTCACGTTCACTCCGGGAACCGGCCGGGACACGTCACCACCGTGGTGACCCACCCTCAACGCACGGCAAAGACCGGCCAGCGGCCCCGCACACCCCTGAGCGCGTGACTCCCGCGGTCGTCGAAGGAGATCCGCGACCCGAGGACCAGTGGCGGAATCACGCCCGACACCAGCACTTCGCCCGGCCCGGCGAGCGCCATGATGCGCGCGGCGATATGGACCGCGATGCCATGCACGTCGTGGCCAATCATCTCCACCTCGCCGGCATGCAGCCCCGCGCGGATGTTGAGCCCGAAGTCTCGCACCGCATCGCGAATTGCGCACGCGCAGTTGATCGCCCGCGCCGGCCCGTCGAACGTCGCGAGCGCGCCGTCACCGGTGAACTTGATGACGTCGCCCCGCGCCCCGGCCACGTGCTTCTCCACGACCTGGTTGTGCGCGTCGAGGGCGGCGGTCCACGCCTCGTCACCGAGCGCCTCGGCGCGTTCGGTCGATCCGACGATGTCGGTGAACAACACGGTCGAGAGCACCCGGCTGGTCGGCGTGGCCTTACGCGAACCGGCGACGAACGATTCGATCTCGTCGAGCACCTGGTCGCAGTCGCCGGCGAACCAGACGTTGTCGCTGCCGTCGAGCTCCAGCAACCGGGCGTGTGGAATCCGTTCGGCGACGTAGCGGGGGTGCCCGCCCGTCACGTGGCGGTCATCGCGGCGATGTAGCACAAGTGTCGGCGCCTGGATGCTGCCGAGTACGGGCCGAATATCGGTGCGCAGGAACAGATTAAAGATGGCCTTGAAGTATCCGGGTCCGCCGGCCAGGCGCTCGCCGCGGGTAAACCAGCGCTGCTTGCCGGCATCGCCGGTCCAACTGGGGGCCAGGAGATCCGCGACACCACCGGTGCCGACGGTGTCACCGAAGGAATCGACATAGCGGGAGAACGCCGGTTCGGGCATCCCCTGTGGATAGTCGTCGGCGCGGAGAAACCGCGCATAGGGGCTGAAGAGCACCAGCGAGCGGACGCGTTGTGGATGGGTTGCCGCCAGCAGCATCACCGGAAGCGCCGACTCCGACATCCCGAAGACCGACGCGCATTCGCTGCCGACGGCATCGAGCACCGCGACAAGTCCGTCCGTCCACGCCTGCATCGCCGGGAGGTTGTGGATCGGTACGGCATCCGAACTTCCCATCCCGAGCAGGTCGGTCATGATCAGGCGGCTGAACGACGCCAGGTGGCGCAGGTGGCCGGCGACGGTCGGCTCGTCCCACAGCAAGTCAATCGGGAACGTGGCGGACGGGACGAAGAGCAGGTCGGTTCCGTTGTCAGAGCCCAGTTGATAAGCGAGGTGGACATCGCCATCTCGCGCATAGACCGTTTGGGGGACGGCCGCCATGGTAGAAGCATGCCACCTCGCCCCGGCTCCGTGCGCTGCAACCGCAGCGATCGCTCAAAGCGATTGTGCCACAACGCCCGTCACGAGTTCATCCGGATCCTGGGCGATGCCGACGGCCCGGAGGTGACCGCCGATGGCCAGCGATGCGATGCCGTGCACCAGCGACCACAACGGCCCGGCGATCTCGCGCGGATCCCGACCCGCGACCATCCCCGCCTCCTGGCACTGGACGATCGCGTCCAGCAGGTCACCGAACGCCTGCCCGCCGGCCTCCGCCACGCCCGGCTTCTCGGTCTTCAGCGTCTCCGCGCCGAACATCACCTGGTAGTGATCGGGATGGGCGACGGCCCACCGCACATAGGCGCGGCCGAGCTCCATCACCCGCTCCCGGGGATCCGCCACCCGATCGGCGGCCGCGGCCAGGTCGGCGTGCAGCTCGCGAAATCCCTGTTCGGCGACGGCGGCCAGCAGCTCGGCCTTATCGGCGAAGTGCCGGTACGGGGCCGCGGCGCTGACCCCGGCGCGACGCGCTGCCTCGGTGAGGGTGAATCCTTTCGGCCCCTTCTCCGCGACCAGTGACAGCGCGGCGCTGGTCAGCGCGCGCTTGAGATCGCCGTGGTGATAGCTCTGCCGCTTTGCGGGCGCCCGCCGGACCGCCATGTTGACGAGATTAACATTCCCGTCTATGTTAAAGCTATTCACATCGGCGATCCGGGAGACGACATGGCGAATCTGCTCGACACCTCATCCACGCTCGCCGGCGACCGTGACCGGGAGAAGACGGCCGACCTGCTCGGCCGGGCGCTCGCGCAGGGCTACCTGCAGATCGACGAGTACGACCGACGGCTGCAAACGGTGTTCCAGACCCACACCGCCCAGGAACTGCGCGACCTGCTGGCCGGCCTGCCTCTGGACCGCATCCGGCGTCACGATCCCCGCCGGCGTGCGGCCCGCGTCGCCGCGGCGCGTCGCGGGGTGCGCGCGCACCTGGCCGCGTACCTCGCCATGGTCGTCATCGTGCTCACCGTCTGGGCGGCCGTAGCGTTGACCACCGACGCCACTTACTTCTGGCCGATCTGGCCCATCCTCGGCGCGGGCATCGGGCTCGTCAGCCACGCAGTGTCGATACCACGCGTCAGGCAAAGTCGTTGATGTCCCCTTGCGTACCAACGGAGTTCGGCGGCACTATGGCTAGTCATGGCGCGGACATGGTTGTCGATCAGAGTCGATCTCATCAGCGGTCGCGGCGAGAACTATTGGCCGCGGCCGGGCCGGGTCTTCGCCGCGAGCCGGACTCACCGGTTCAGTCAGCTCGCTGAGGGGATCGACACCGCCTTCGCCCGCTGGGACCGGTCGCATCTCTGCGAGTTCGAGCTTGGCGACGGCCGGGTGATCGGCCAACCCGAGTCCGACGACTTCGACATGGACATCCTCGATGGCGGCACAACAAAACTCTCGGCGCTGTCCCTCGGTGAGCAGTTCGTCTACGAGTTCGATCTCGGCGACGGCTGGACACATTTGTGCACGGTGGAACCGGAAAAGATCGACCCGGCAGACGAATTGGGCATCGTGCCGAAATTACCGCTTCCGTATTGGGGGTGGGGTGACATTCCCGACCAGTATGGCCGCCGGTGGGCCGACGATGACGGCGAAGGCGAGGCGCCGCCCGATCCCGGACTGGGCGATTTGCCGCCCCTGCGGCCGAATTGGGGATCCGCACACTTGCTCTAGGCCGCGGACTTCGGGCTATCGCCCGCTATCCATTCATCAGTCAGCCACGCACGCGGCGCCCGACGAATGAGTGACTTTCGAACGCGCTATCACATGCGCTAGCACGTTCAGGAGTTGCATAATGGTCGGAATCCCATTACTCATGTGACCTGTGAGGCCTATGTGAACTGGAACGGCCTCCAGCACTACTCCGCCCTAGCGCCCAAAACCCCTGCGCCCGTAGAGTTTACGACGCGGTGGCGAACTGCAGCACCGGCTCCGACGAATCGACGTGCCCGTAGCTGATGATCCGCAGCCGGTAGGGACGCACCTCGTAGACCACGCCGTCGACCGGGTTGGTGACGTCGAAGCCGTCCTCAGCCCGCTCGGCATTGGACAGCTCGATGTGAGCGCCGTCGCGAATCCGCTCGCCGCGGTAATAGTAAGTGCCGCTGAGGTTTTGGCACACCACCGCCAGCGACTTCGCGGTGCGCACCACCGCGGCAGGCGGATTGCCCGGGTCGCACCGCGCCGTCTCGCCCACGAACCCCAACCCGTCGGCGCCTTTCACCGGACGCGACAGTGTCGGCGTCAGCGGTGGCGGCGGGCTCATCGAGGCCGGGGGTGCCGCCGCCTGTAACGTCCGCGACGGCGGCGACGCGTTGTGATGAGTGCCGCCAACCAGATTCACCGACAGCACCAACCCGGCGACCAGCATCGCCACCGCCACCGCGGTCACCACCAGCGGCGTGCGGCCGACCGCCGGCCAACGCCACGTACGCCGGGGCTCGACATCCTCGAGTTCCGCGAGCGGGGCGGTCGGCAGCGGGCGCGTCGGGGGCGGAGGGGCACTGCGGCCGGCGCCGACGGAAACCGGTTCGTACGCCGCGAATACCGCCTCGCTGGCGGCGCGGGCGAGTTCACCCGCGGACCCGAATCGCGCCGCACCCTGTTTGGCCATGCCGCGGGTGATGATGTCGTCGTACTCCCGCCCGACGCCGCGGCGCATGATGCTGGGCCGCGGCGCCGGCGCCAGCAGGTGCCCGCGCTTCAGCTCCCCCGCGTCCTCACTCTCGAACGGCGCCGCACCGGTAAGGCACTCGTAGAGCACGCACGTCAGCGAGTAGATGTCGGTCTGCGGCCCGATGCGTCCGGTGGTGAATCGCTCGGGCGCCATGTAGGTTCGCGACAGTTTGTCATCGCCGGCGGCTTCGGCGACGCCGAAGTCGGCCAGGTAGGTGAAATGGTCGTGGGTGAGCAGGATGTTCTCGGGTTTGACGTCGAGGTGCACCAGCCCGGCGGCGTGGGCGGCGTCCAGGGCGCGCGCCACCTGCGCGGTGATCGACGCCGCGCGCGACGGTTCCAGCCCACCCTGCTCGCGCAGCAGATCCTTGAGGCTGCCCCCATCGTCCACAAGATGCATGTCGATGAAGGGCACCCCGTCGATCTCGCCGAAGTCGTGCAGCGGCAGGACATGGGGCTCCTGCAGTCGCGTCACCTTGCGGCATTCGCGCCAAAGACGTTGCTGGAAGCCGGGGTCCGCGGCCGTCTCGCCACGTAACAGCTTGAGCGCGACCATCCGGTCCTTAACCGTGTCGTAGGCCCGGTAGACCTCGCCCATACCCCCGGCGCCGATCAGTGATCGCAGCTCGTACGGCCCGAACCGGGTACCGAGCCGCGAACCGCGGGACGAGGAGGTCAATTGAGCGAATCCTTTCTCAAACGCAGTCCAACCGAGGCGGGTTCCCGAATCGGGCATCGACATAACGTGGGAAGCCTCACGCGTGTCGCTACTCCGAGACGCCGCCGAAGGCCGCTAATGTGTGCCGACTCCCACTCGCATCGCCCAATGGCGCCGGCCTGCGCGAAAGTGCGCCAGCCCCCCACCCTAGCGGCAGCGTCGATACAGTGAGCTGTCCGGCACGCAAGAAGGTGAGGCCTTCGATGACCGACATGGCGGCGCGGTTCGCGGAAATCGTCGGCGAGCACCACCTGCTGACCGGCGACGCCATCCCCGAGGACTACGCGCACGACGAGGTGCTCACCAAGCCGCCAGAAAAACCGGCATACCTGGCCAGGCCGGCGACCCCGGAAGAGGTCGCGCACCTGCTCGAGGTGGCGACTCAACACCGGGTGCCGGTGACGGCCCGCGGCTCCGGCACCGGCCTGTCGGGCGCGGCGATCCCCCGCGCCGACGGGCTGCTCATCACCTTCGAGCGCATGAACGCCGTGCTGGAGGTCGACGTCACCAATCAGGTCGCCGTCGTCCAGCCCGGGGTGACGCTCACCGAACTCGACGCGGCCACCGCCGGCACCGGGCTGCGATACATGGTGCACCCGGGCGAGCTGTCGTCGAGCGTCGGCGGCAACGTCGGCACCAACGCCGGCGGCATGCGCGCGGTCAAGTACGGCATCGCACGACACAACGTGCTCGGGCTGCAGGCGGCGCTGCCCACCGGCGAATTGATCCGCACCGGCGGCAAGATCGCCAAGGTCTCCACCGGCTACGACCTGACCCAGCTCATCGTCGGCTCCGAAGGCACGCTGGCCTTGGCCACCGAGGTGACGGTCAAGCTGCATCCGCGCCTCGACCACAGCGCGACCGTGCTCGCCCCGTTCGCCGACTTCGATCAGGTGATGGCGGCGGTGCCCAGGATCCTCGCCAGCGGCGTGGCGCCCTACATCCTGGAGTACGTCGACAACGTGACGATGGCCGCGTTGGTCTACACCCAGCACCTGGAGTTGGGCGTTCCCGATGCCGTCCGCGACAGCTGTCAGGCCTATCTCGTTGTGGCGCTTGAGAATCGGACCGCGGACCGGTTGGACGAGGACGTCGAGAAGGCCGGTGAACTGCTCGCCGAGCTCGGCGCGGTGGACGCCTACGTGCTCGAGGGCGGCTCGGCGCGCAAGCTCATCGAGGCGCGCGAGAAGGCGTTCTGGACGCTCAAGGCACTCAACGCCGACGACCTGATCGACACCGTGGTGCCGCGCGGCGCCATGCCGAAGTTCCTTTCCGGGGCGCGCGGTCTGGCCGCGGCGGCCGGGGGTGCCGCGGCGGGCTGCGGGCACGCCGGGGACGGCAATGTGCACCTGGCCATCTTCTGCCAGGACGCGGCGATCCGGAAGCAGCTGCTGACCGACATCTTCGCGTTGGCAATGGAATTGGGCGGTGCGATCTCCGGCGAGCACGGCCTCGGCCGCGCCAAGGCCCCGTATTTCGTCGAACTCGAGGACCCGGTCAAGGTCGACCTGATGCGGCGCATCAAGGCGAGCTTCGACCCGGCGGGCATCCTCAACCCCGATGTGGTGTTCGCCTCGGCGCCTTGAGCGGTTACCCTAACGCGCCGTTGCCAATTCGCTCACAATGTCGAGCCGCAGGAACTCCGGCGCCTTGATCACCCTGCGCAGCATGAACCGGATGAATGCCGGCATGCCGGTCGCGCCGTCGTCGTGGAACACGACCGGGGCGCCGAGCTGGTAACGCCGTCGCCGGGTCTGCAGTTCGCAGCCCCCCGCCGCGAGAACGTTGCGCACCCAATCCGTTTCGGGTCCGTACGTCAGTGCGATCACAAATCCGTCGGGGCGGCGGAAGACCCACAGCGGGGTGCGGAAGGTGCGCCCCGATTTGCGCCCACGATGGACGACGATGCCCCACCCCGGCGCCCAGGGGGCAATGAACTTGGTGAACCGATTGAGGCCGATCTTGTTGGCTTGTGCTAGCCATCGCGGTGCCGGCATTTCTGCTTAACTCCTCACTCGGGGAATTTTATGTACCCAGGCTAATGCTCGGATATCCGGAAGTCAACGACTGTAGAATTTCTGGACTGTGCCCCCCATTGGACGACGCCCGGGTAACCCCGACACCCGCAACGACATCGTGGCCACCGCTCGGCGGCTGTTCGCCGACTCGGGATACGACAAGACGTCGGTCCGCGACATCGCCGCAGGCGCCGGCGTCGACCCGGCGTTGATCCGGCACTATTTCGGCAGCAAGGCCGAGCTGTTCCGGTCCACGATGGGATGGCCGTTCGACCCGGCCGAGATCAGTGCGCGCATCGCCGGCGGCGATCGCGAGCACATCGGCGCGCGCCTGACACGGGTCTTCTTCGCGGCATGGGAGCAGCCGGACTCGCGCGCTTCGCTGCTGGCGATCCTGCGGGGTGCCGCCACCCACGATGAGTCGGCGGCCTTGGTGCGTCAGTTCATTCAGGGCCAGCTGTATCCGCAGTTGGCCAAGCTGCTCGTGGGCCCGGACGCGGAGCTGCGCATCGATTTGGCCATGGGCCAGCTCCTGGGCATCGCCTACCTGCGCCATGTCCTGCAGGTCGAGCCGATCGCGTCCGCTCCGGTGGACGAACTCATTGTGCGGGTCACGCCCATCGTCACTGCGCATCTCACGGCGCAGGGTTAGACAGGGCGCGTCGCGACCGGGCATCGTCGACTCGTAAGTCGTTGCCGCCGAGAGCGTTAGGCGAAGCGCCCGCCTCAGAGCGACAGCGCGCCGTCGCGCCGCGAGTTGTCGCGCAGAGGCGGGCAAAACGTCTATTGCCTCGCGCCTCATCTCGAGATGCCCGCGACGGTATTCGTTACATGCCGAAGCGCGTGCGATGCAGCGCCGCCACGGCGTCCGGCGGCGCGCTCACGTCGACCCGCGCGGCGGCCTGCCGCCCGAACAGATACAGCAGCAGCTCCCCCGGCGGGCCACCGAGCAGAACGGTCGGGGCACCCGGCCGAATCGTCACCCGCTCGTGGGCCCACGCCACCTCGAGTCCACATCCGCGCAGCCGGCGGCTCAGAAACCGGCCGCCGCGACGCACGTTGCGCCACAACGCCGCATCCATGTCGGGGGACAAGTTCCGCGGCCCACCCCCATTCGCCCTGCGGACGTCCTCATGATGCACGAAGAACTCGTTCAGATTCGCCATGTCGCGAACCCAGGCGATGCGGAAGAACCCGACCGGCGGCCCGGACCGGATGCGTGCGACCAACCACGAAAAGTCCTTGCGCCGGGCCAGTCTGGCCCGGCGCCCTTCCGCGAAGCGTTGGACGCGGCCGGGCAGCACCAGGCACGGACCGGCAACGACATCGCGTTCCCGCAACACGAGATGGGCGGCGAGATCGTGCGCGGTCCACCCGTCGAGCAGGGTGGGCGCGGCAGAGCCGAGTTCGTCGAAGAGATCGCAGAGCGCAAGGCGCTCGCGTGCGTCGAGTGAAACATCGGTCATCCCGCCGCAGTCTACGACTGAATCTCATCACTCCCGGCTGAAAATTGACCCAGGGCCGACAGCATGCCACCATACTGGGTTATGCGTCCCATTTCAGATTCCGGCGCCGAATCGTGAGTGCACCCACCGTGGTTCTGGTCCACGGCGCCTGGGCCGACGGGTCCAGCTGGAGTCGCGTCATCACCGCGCTGCACCACGCGGGCGTCCAAGCCGTCGCCGCACCGATCCCCCTCACCACGCTCGACGACGACGTCGACGCTGTCCGAAGGACCATCGAACGAACCGAGGGACCCGTCGTGCTGGCCGGTCATGCGTACGCCGGCGGCGTGATCGGCGCGACCAGCCACGAGCGCATCCAGGCCCTGGTCTATGTGGCCGCGTTGGCTCCCGACGAGGGCGAGACTGTCGCCGACGTGTTCTACCGCAATCCTCCGCACCCCCGGGCGCCGGAACTGAAGCCCGACAACGCAGGGTGGATCTGGTTGCCGAACAACGCTTTTCCCGATGCGTTCGCGCAGCACGCCGCCGCCGAGGAACACGCCCTGCTGGCCGCGGTGCAGCGGCCCATCGCTGCACCGTGCATTCAACAGCCCGTCCCCAGACCCGGCTGGCGCGACCTACCCAGCTGGTACCTCGTCGCCGAGGAAGACCGGATGATCAACCCGGATACCCAGCGGTTCATGGCCGAGCGCATGAACGCCACCGTCCACACCCATCGGGTCGACCACGCGCCACTGATCACCCGGCCGCACCTGGTGACCGAAATCCTCGCCGAAGCGCTTCGGACGGTCGGCGCGGCCCAGTGACCATCGGCAGATCACAGGCGTTCCCGCAGCTGTGGCCGCCCGCGCGTGAAGCAGCGCACACAACCGCCGGTTGTGCCTTCACAACACATGACCTCTACTGACGCCCGCGTAACCGGGGCACTATGGAACTCGCGACCCGTGGGTCCGACGACGAACTTACGGGCGCCCCCAAGCCCCAAACATCATCGCGACGCCGCGGCGCGCCAGCCCGCCCCGCGGCCGCATCACGGCCCGATCTGCGGCCGCCAGCGAGGAATGAGAACGCCACATGACCACCGCACGTCCCGCCAAGACCCGCAACGACGGTCAGTGGGCGCTGGGCGATCGCGAACCGCTCAACCACGCCGAGCAGTTCAAGAACGACGACGCCCCGCTGAACGTACGCGACCGCATTATCAACGTCTATGCCAAACAGGGCTTCGACAGCATCGCCAAGGACGACCTGCGTGGGCGGTTCCGCTGGATGGGCCTGTACACCCAGCGTGAGCAGGGCTACGACGGCAGCTGGACCGGCGACGAGAACACCGACAAGATCGAAGCCAAGTACTTCATGATGCGGGTCCGCTCCGACGGCAAGGCGATGACCGCGCACACCATGCGCACCCTGGGCCAGATCTCCACCGAGTTCGCCCGCGACACCGCCGACATCAGCGACCGGGAGAACCTGCAACTGCACTGGGTCCGCATCGAGGACGTCCCCGAGATCTGGCGGCGGCTCGATTCGGTCGGTCTGCAGACCACCGAGGCCTGCGGCGACTGCCCCCGCGGCATCCACGGTTCGCCGCTGGCCGGCGACTCGCTCGACGAAATTCTCGACCCCTCCCCCGCGATCGACGAGATCGTGCGGCGCTCGCTGAACAACCCCGAGTACGCCAACCTGCCGCGCAAGTACAAGACCGCGATCTCGGGCCTGCAAGACGTCTCGCACGAGACGCATGACGTCGCGTTCGTCGGCGTGAACCACCCCGAGCACGGCCCCGGCCTGGATCTGTGGGTGGGCGGCGGCCTGTCGACCAACCCGATGCTGGCCCAGCGGCTGGGCGCCTGGGTGCCGCTGGACGAGGTCGCCGACGTCTGGGAGGGCGTCACCCAGCTGTTCCGCGACTACGGCTACCGCCGGCTGCGCGCCAAGGCCCGGCTGAAATTCCTGGTCAAGGACTGGGGTGTGGACAAATTCCGCGAGGTTCTCGAGACCGAGTACCTGAACCGCCGCCTGATCGATGGACCGGCGCCCGCGCCGGTCAAGCACACCATCGACCACGTGGGGGTGCAGCGAATCAAGAACGGCCTCAACGCCGTCGGCGTCGCGCCGATCGTGGGGCGGGTTTCGGGCAGCACCCTGTCGGCGGTGGCCGATCTGATGGAGAAGGCCGGCTCCGACCGGGCGCGGTGGACCCCGTTCCAGAAGCTCGTCATCCTCGACGTCGCCGACGACAAGGTCGACGCACTGGTCGCGGGACTGGACGCGCTGGGCCTGCCGTCGGGGCCGTCGTCGTGGCGCAAGAACACGATGGCCTGCACGGGAATCGAGTACTGCAAGCTGTCCTTCGCCGAAACCCGGGTTCGGGCACAGACTTTGGTGCCCGAGCTGGAGCAGCGCCTGGCCGACGTCGATTCCAGGCTCACCCTGCCGATCAGCGTGCATCTCAACGGATGCCCGAACTCGTGCGCCCGAATCCAGGTGGCCGACATCGGGTTCAAGGGCCAATGGATCGACGACGGCGAAGGCAATTCGGTCGAAGGTTTCCAGGTGCACCTCGGCGGCGGTCTGGGCGAACAGAGCGGCTTCGGCCGAAAACTGCGCCAGCACAAGGTCACCAGCGCCGAACTGGGCGACTACATCGACCGGGTGACGCGCAAATACCTCGACGGCCGCCAGGACGACGAGACGTTCGCCGCCTGGGCGCTGCGCGCCGACGAGGACGAGTTGCGCTGAGGCCGAGATGAATACACTCGTACTCACCGCACACGGCAGCCGCGACCACCGGTCGGGCGCCAACGCGCGGACCGTGGCCGACCGGCTGGCGCTGATGCGGCCCGGCCTCGACGTGCGGCTGGCGTTCCTCGAGCTGAACACCCCGACTTTCGCCGACGCGCTGGCCGGGTTGCCGAACAGCCGTCGCGCCGTGGTCGCCCCGCTGCTGCTGGCCAGCGCCTATCACGCGCGCCTCGACATCCCCAAACAGATCGCGGAGGCCGGCGCCCACGGCATCAGGCAGGCTGACGTGCTCGGCGAAGACGACCGGCTGGTGTCGGTGCTGCGCGAACGGCTCGTCGAGGTCGGCGTGTCCCCGCTCGACGGCGAACTCGGGGTGATGGTGGTCGCGATCGGTTCGTCGAACCTCGCCGCCAATGCCCGCACCGCCAAGGTGGCCGGCCGGCTGGCCGCCGGTACCCAATGGGCCGGGGCCGCAACCGCGTTCGCCACCCGGCCCGAGGCATCCGTGGCCCACGCCGCCGACAGGCTACGCGCCCGCGGCGCGCGGCGGCTCGTGATCGCGCCTTGGTTCTTGGCGCCGGGCCTCATCACCGATGGGGTATCAAACTTCGCCCGCGACAACGGCATTCCGATGGCGGCACCGCTGGGGGCGCACCGGCTGGTCGCCGAGACCGTGCTGGATCGCTACGACGAGGCGCTCGCCCAGCACGCGGCGGCCTAGCTTTTCCCAGCCGCCGTGCTGATGATGTGGCTGAGCAAGTCGCGGATGGCTCCGGCCGGCGGGGTGCGTCCGCCGATCCAGATGGCCCGAAACTTGCGACGCAGGTCCAACTTCGGGATGTGCACGGCGTGCAGCCGGCCGAACGCCAAGTCGTCGGCGACGGCCAGCCGGCTCATGGTCGCCGGGCCCGCACCCGCGAGCACCGCGGCCCGCATCGCCGCCGCGGAAGTCAACTCCAGCACGGGTGGCGCCTGTTCCATGCCCTCGCCGAGCACCTTGCGCAATGCCACCGTCAGCGAATCGCGGATGCCCGAATGCAGTTCGCGGGCCACCATCGGCGTCTGTGCGAGTTCGCGGGCGGTCACCACCCGGCCGCGTCGCGCCCACTTGTGATTGGGCGGGACCACGATTACCAGCTCGTCCTCCCCCACCACACAGCTACCCAAACCCTTTGGTGTGCCTGGGTTTTCGACGAACCCGAGGTCGGCACTGCCATCGCGGACCGAGGCGATGGCGTGGTCGCTGTTGGTCGCCGTCAGGATCACCTGGGGCGCGGTCTCGCCTCGCCGCGCCGCCTCGGCCTGCAGGGACAGCAGCCAGTGCGGCATGAGTTGCTCGGAGATCGTCTGGCTGGCCGCCACCCGGATGCGTTCGCGGCCTTCCTTACGCAACGAGCCCAGGCCCGCGTCGACCTCTCCGGCCACCTCGAGCAGGCGGGTCGCCCACTCCGCGACGATCAGGCCCGCGGGCGTCAGTTGGGAGCCGCGCGTGGTCCGGACCGCCAGGGTAACGCCGATCTGGGCCTCCATGGTGGCGAGGCGGCGGGATATCGCCTGCTGGGTCAGCCCCAGCTCGCGCGCGGCGCGGCCCAGGCTCCCGGTCTCGGCGATCGCCAAAAACGCCTCGAACGAGGCGAGTTCGGGCAGCCGGGGGCTGAGGGGCATGGGCGGCAGCTCACAATCAAATCGTGTGACACAACTATAGCTTGTGACACCACAACGCCACAGCCGCTACCCAGGCCCCGCGCGGCCCGCGACGATGGGACTTGGTACCCGGTAGCTGGCCCGGGCGCCGCCGCGCTAAATTGGCCAGCCAGACCGTATTTTGACGACCCGCACCCGGCAGACCCCGCTAGCCAGAAGGAAGGACAACACTCGTGGCCTACGTGATCGCCGAGCCCTGTGTCGACATCAAAGACAAGGCATGCATCGAGGAATGCCCCGTCGACTGCATCTACGAGGGCGCCCGGATGCTCTACATCCACCCCGACGAGTGCGTCGACTGCGGTGCCTGCGAGCCGGTGTGCCCGGTCGAGTCGATCTTCTACGAAGACGACCTGCCCACCGAGCACAGCCAATACCTACAGATCAACGCCGATTTCTTCACCGAACTCGGCTCGCCCGGCGGCGCGTCGAAGGTCGGGCTGACCGAGAACGACCCCGCCCCGGTCAAGGAGCTGGAGAGCCGGGCAGAGGCGTCGTAGCCGTCACTAGTCCCATCCGGACAGCCCGAACGTCTCGCTCGGGTGTCGTCCCGAAAGCTTGTACACCACCCACTGGTTCATCGAGACCCCCTGTTCGGCTGCTTCGATCGCGAGGCGGCTGTGCAACTCCGGGGACGTCCTGATCACGATCGTGCCGCTGTAGCGGCGGTCGGCCATCGGCGTCGGCGGTGTTTCGCCGTCGTTCAGCAAGATTTGGATGTGCCTGTCGACGGCCGTCTCGACCGCCTCGACGGCCTCTTGCGAGGTAGCCGCTTCTCGCCGCATAAACGGCAATTCGAGGCAGGTGCCGACGTATTGGCCGTGATACGGCGACCACGCGACGCGATAGGTGTAGTGGTTCACGCCGGGTTGGTAGCACGGACGCTAGCGCTTTCGCGAGTCACCTATCCCCAGCGGAGAGGGGCGGACGGCCGCGGGGCGGGGTCGGCGGACGGTCGCCAGGGCCGGCGGACGGTCGCCGGGGGCGGGGGCCAGGAGCCGGGGACGGGGCCGGGAGCCGGGGACGCTCTCCGCAGCCCGCCTCCTCTCCGGACCAATGTGATCGCCCCAAACGCGATAGCGCATGCGCTATCAAACGAGCCATCGACCGGTTTCGTAAGGTGAGGCAATGCGGACTGCTCGAATCATCCACGTCATCCGGCAAATAGCCTCCCTGGCGGTCACCGTCGTGACCGCGGCGGCCACCCTCAACGCCTACCGGCCGGTCGCGCGCCGCGGATTCCCGTCGCTGTACTCGTGGATGTTCGGGCTCGCCGTCTCCGAACTGCCGCTGCAAACGCTGCTGACCCAGCTCGGCGGGCTGGCGCTGACCGGCCGTCGCCTGACCCCGCCCGTGCGGATCATCGCGTGGGTGGTCGCCACCCTCTCGACGCTGGGCCTGGTGAACCTCAGCCGCGCGGGCCACCGGGCCAACGTCCCTCTGACCGAAGCGCTGGACGGCGAACTGGGCACCGATCGGCTCACCGATTCGGCAAGCCTGTGGCGCCGGCCGGCGGGCGCCGGCACCGCCAAGACCCCGGGGCTGCTGCGGATGCTGCGCATCTACCGCGACTACGCCCACGACTCCGACATCAGCTATGGCGAATACGGCAGCGCCAACCACCTCGACATCTGGCGCCGTCCCGATCTTGACCCGGCCGGCAAGGCGCCGGTGCTCTTCCAGATCCCCGGCGGCGCCTGGACGACGGGAAACAAACGCGGACAAGCCCATCCGTTGATGAGCCACCTCGCCGAGCTCGGCTGGGTCTGCGTGGCGATCAACTACCGGCACAGCCCGCGCAACACCTGGCCGGACCACATCGTCGACGTCAAGCGCGCCCTCGCCTGGGTCAAAGAACATATCGCCGAATACGGCGGCGACCCCGACTTCGTCGCCATCACCGGCGGCTCGGCCGGCGGCCACCTGTCCTCGCTGGCCGCTCTGACGCCGAACGACCCGCAGTTTCAGCCCGGCTTCGAGGACGCCGACACCCGGGTGCAGGCGGCGGTGCCCTTCTACGGCATCTACGACTTCACCCGGTTCGACAAGACACTGCATCCGATGATGCCGGGACTGCTGATCAAGTCGATCATCAAACAAAAGCCCTCGACGCACCGGCAGACCTTCGAGGCCGCCTCACCGGTCAACCATGTGCGCCCCGACGCTCCCCCGTTCTTCGTCCTGCACGGCACCAACGACTCGCTGGCCTACGTCGAGCAGGCGCGCACCTTCGTCGAGCGCCTTCGGCAGACCAGCACCCAGCCGGTGGTGTACGCCGAATTGCCGTTCACCCAACACGCTTTCGACATCTTCGGCTCGGTCCGCGCCGCCCACAGCGCGGTGGCCGTCGAGCAATTCCTCGCCGAGATCTACGCGGCCCAGCTGCAGGAAGACGTCGTCGCGGCCCCCGAGGTGTCCTGACGCCGCGCCTATCGCACCGTCACGGTCAGCGTGTAGGTGCAGGCCGGCTTGGCGTCCTTGTCCACGAAGCTGGTGTAGGACGTGCTGACGGTGGTCGTGCCCGGTCTGAGCGCGGTGAACGTCCACACCTCGGTGCCCGGCGCCCCCAACGCGTCGGAGGCCGGCTGCTCGAACGCGTGGCTGAGCTGCTTGAGGACGGACGCGTCACCCACCTTGGTGTCCGGCGTCCACCGGTAGGGAGTGGTGTAGTTCGACCCCAACTCCACGAGCAAGGTGTTGCCGACGGAGAGGGTGGCGTCCTGGGTGATCTCGCTCTGCGTCAGCACATCTTTCATGGGGACGTGGAGCGTTTTGGTCGACGGCGGGTTCCTGGACGCGAAATGACAGCCCACCACCGTCGACAACATCAAAGCGGCGACTGTCACCAGTAGCCTGAACTTCACCGGATCCCCCTTCGATTCCGTCCCGGAGCCTAGTAGGTCTCGATCCAGACCGAAGATAGGCGCCGCCACACCCGGATGCTCGCACGCCCTTACTCGACCGCGGTGGTGTCGGCTCGGCCGGAGTCCGGCGCGGCAGCCGCCTCGAGGCTCCAGCTGGCGAGGATCTTCAGCGCCTGCTCGGACGGCGAATTCGGTTCGATCTGGGTGTAGCGGGCAGGGCAACGGCGCCGGGTTCCATCTGTCCGAGCAGTCACCGCTCGAACACGTCTCGGCCGTCACCGTGCCCACGCTGGTCGCCCAGGTGCACGACGACACCATGACGCGGCCCCAGGACTGTGCAGGACATCGACGACGCGATCCCCGTCGCCGAGAAGCGGCTGCACTGGATCGAGGGCACCGACCGCCGCTTCGACGGCTACAACTTCTTCGGTGTGCACCCCGAGATCCCGATCGAGTGGTTCGACAAGCACGTGGGCTGACCACCGCGGTCCGCGCACGACGGGCGGGTCCGGCAGGATGGGCAGGTGTTTGGCCTCGTTCTGATCGTTGCCCTGGTGTCCACCGTGATCCTGGGGACGGTCGTCGGCCGGCGCTACCGGGTGGGCCCGCCGGTCCTGCTGATCCTGCTGGGCGTGCTGCTGGGCCTGGTGCCCCACTTCGGCCAGATACAGGTCAACGGCGAGGTGGTGTTGCTGCTGTTCCTGCCCGCGATCCTGTACTGGGAGGGCCTGAACACCAGCTTCCGCGAGATGCGGGCCAACGCGCGCATCATCGTGTTCCTCAGCGTGGTCTTGGTGATCGCCACCGCGGTGGCGGTGTCGTGGACGGCACGGGCGCTCGGCATGAACCCGCACGCGGCGGGCGTCCTGGGTGCGGTGCTGTCCCCCACCGACGCCGCGGCGGTGGCCGGTCTGGCCAAGAAGCTGCCGCGCCGGTCGCTGACCGTGCTCAAGGCCGAGAGTCTGATCAACGACGGCACCGCCCTGGTCTTGTTCGCCGTGAGCGTCCACGTCGCGATCGGCGGCGCCTCGATCAGCCCGCCCGAAGTGACCGCGCGGTTCATCGGCTCCTACCTCGGCGGGATCGCCGCGGGGCTGCTGGTCGGTGGCGCGGTGACGTTGCTGCGCAAGCGAATCGACGCGCCCCAGGAGGAAGGGGCGCTGAGCCTGGTGACGCCGTTCGCGGCCTTCCTGCTCGCGCAGTCGATGGAGTGCAGTGGGGTGGTCGCGGTGGTGGTCGCTGCCCTGGTGCTCGCCTACGCCGGGCCGGTGGTGATCCGGGCCCGTTCCCGGCTCCAGTCTTCGGCGTTCTGGGACATCGCCACCTTCCTGCTCAACGGCTCGCTGTGGGTGTTCGTCGGCGTGCAGATCCCGGGCGCGCTGCGCGGCATCGCCGGCGTCGACGGCGGCATTCGCCATGCGCTGTTCGTCGCCCTGGTGGTCACCGCGGTGGTGATCGCGTCGCGCATCTTCTGGGGCGAGATCACCACCGTGCTGATCCGGCTCATCGACCGCCGCCAGGTCCAACGCGAACGCCGGGTCAGCTGGCGCCAGCGTTTCGTCACCGTCTGGGCGGGATTCCGCGGGGCCGTGTCACTCGCCGCGGCGCTGGCCATCCCGATGACGACGCTCAACGGTGCGCCGTTCCCGGACCGCAGCCTGCTGATCTTCATCGTGACCGTGGTGATCATGGTGACCGTCCTGGTCCAGGGCAGCACGCTGCCGGCGGTGGTGCGCTGGGCGAAAATGCCCGAGGACGCCACCCACGCCGAGGAACTGCAGCTGGCCCGCTGCCGGGGGAGCCAGGCGGCCCTGGCCGCCCTGCCGGCGGTCGCCGACGAAGTCGGCATCAGCGATGAATTGAGGCGCCGCCTGCAAACGGAGTACGACGAGAAGGCCGCGCTGGTGCTGGCCACCGAGAACGGTTCGGCGGACACCCGCATCCTCAAAACCCGCGAGAAAGTGCGCCAGGTGCGGCTCGGCGTGCTCGAACACAAACGCAGCGAAATCACCTCGCTGCGCAACCAGAACCTCATCGACGACATCGTGCTGCGCGAACTGCAGAACGAGATGGATCTCGAGGAAGTGCAACTGCTCGCCGCCGCGATCGACGACGGCGACGAGCAGGAGTAGGGCCCGTCGGTGGCCGACCGTACAGTCGGCCCCATGCTGCACACCGTCGCGATCCGTGGGTATCGCTCGCTGCGCGAGGTGATCCTGCCCCTGGGTCGTCTGTCGGTGATCACCGGCGCCAACGGCGCCGGCAAGTCCTCGCTGTATCGGGCCCTGCGACTGCTGGCCGACTGTGGCCGCGGCGAGGTGATCGGCTCGCTTGCCCGCGAGGGTGGGCTGCAATCGGCGCTATGGGCGGGCCCCGAACAGCCGCCCGGCGCTCGACGCACCGGCAAGGCCGAGGGCACCGTGCACAGCAGGCCGGTGTCACTTGAACTAGGCTTCACCGCAGACGATTTCGGTTACCTGGTGGATCTCGGCATCCCGCAGTCGGCCGGGAAATCGGTGTTCGCTCGCGATCCGGAGATCAAACGGGAAGTCGTGTTCGCCGGCCCCGTGCTGCGGCCAAGTTCGACCCTGGTACGCCGGTCACGCGCGTTCGCCGAGGCCACCGCGGACTCCGGCGTCGGCTTCGACGAGTTGTCCCGATCCCTGCCGTCGTACCACAGCATGCTGGCCGAATACGCGCACCCCCATGCACTTCCCGAGCTCACCGCCGTGCGAGAACGGCTGCGCGGCTGGCGGTTCTACGACGGCTTCCGGGTCGACGCCGGGGCACCGGCGCGGCACCCGCAGGTAGGCACCCGCACACCGGTGCTCTCCGACGACGGCAGCGACCTGGCGGCCGCGATCCAGACGATCCTGGAGGCAGGGTTCGACGACCTGAACCGCGCCGTCGCCGAGGCCTTCGACGGTGCCTCGGTATCGGTGGCCATCAGTGACGGGCTATTCGACCTGCAGCTGCGACAGCGCGGCATGCTGCGCGCGTTACGTGGGGCCGAATTATCCGACGGCACACTGCGTTTCCTGCTGTGGGCCGCTGCGCTGTTGAGTCCACAACCACCGTCTCTCATGGTGCTTAACGAGCCCGAGACCTCGCTGCATCCGGATCTGGTGGCTCCGCTGGCATCGCTGATCCGCACCACCGCCGCGAAAACGCAGGTGGTGGTGGTCACTCACTCCCGATCGCTCATGGAGTTTCTGGACACGGTTCCGCTGAGCGAAGGCTCCGACAGCGCGATCGAAATCCAGCTGTACAAGGACTGGGGCGAAACCCGCATCAGCGGCCAGACTTTGATGACGACGCCCCGGTGGGATTGAGGCTCGCGCTAGGCGTTCCGCGGCATTCATCACCTCAGCGCCGCGTGCGACCCAAACTTGCTCCCCAGGCAATATTGCCTACTAGGCAGGTTTTGAGTACGTTGGTCGCTGTGACCGGACTCCGTGAGCGCAAGAAGGCCGACACCCGGCGCGCGCTCAGCGATGCCGCACTGCGCCTCGCCTTCGAGCGCGGACTGGACAACGTGACACGCGAGGACGTCGCGAACATGGCGGGCGTCTCGCTGCGCACCTTCAACAACTACTTCAGCGGCAAATACGAGGCGCTCGCCTACCGGCAGGCCGAACGGTTGCGGCGCAGCGTTGCCACGCTGCGCCGGCGCCCCGCAGACGAACCGCTGTGGACGGCACTCACCCACGCTGTGCTGGAACCCCTGGAAGCAGACTTCGGCGACGTCCAGGGCGACGAGAACCGTGCGCCGAGCCGTCAGGAACTGGTCGAGGTCCGCAAACTCCTCCTGCACCCTCAGGTGCGGAACTCGCTGCCGCACACGCTGTTTGACGAGTTTTTGCACGTCATCGCCCAACGCACGGGCACCGACGCCGACCGCGACCTGTACCCACGCCTGGTGATGTCCGTCGTGCGCGCCGTGGGCGATGCCGCCGCCGACGCCTACGTGCGGGCTGATCCGCCGGTGGCCATCACCGCACTGATCCGCGAGGGCCTCGCCGCCGTCAGCGCCGGCCTACCCGAACCTCCCAGAAAGAAGCCGCGCCATGACTGACGAACATGCCGGCGTGGTGATCGCCGGCGCGGGGCCCAACGGGCTGCTGCTGGCATGCGAGCTGGCACTCGCCGGCATCACACCGGTGGTCCTCGACGCCCTGCCCGGCCCCAGCTCCGAGCCGAAGGCCAACGGCCTTGTCGGGCAGGTGGTTCGGATGCTCGACATGCGCGGGCTTTATCAGGACTTCACCGGCGACGAGGCGGCCCCGCAACCCACCCCGGGATGGATTTTTGCGGCCATGATCCTGGACCTGTCGAAAGTGCCCGACAACCCGATGTACGTGCTGCCCATCCAACAACCCCGGCTGGTACGGCTGCTGGAGAAACGGGCCCGCGACCTCGGGGTTGATCTGCGCTGGGGGCATGCGCTGACCGGCCTGCGACAGGGCGCGGAATCCGTTGAGCTGCAGGTGTCGTCACCGGAGCGCGACTATACCGTCGACGCCGGTTACCTGGTCGGCGCCGACGGCGGGCGAAGTCTGGTCCGCAAGTCGTCGGGCATCGACTTCCCCGGCAACACCCTGGATATGGTGGGCCGCCTCGGCCACGTGCACGTTCCCGACGAACTCCGTCGCCCCGACGGCGGCATCGACATTCCCGAATTCGGCCCGATCACGTTCGGCCACAACCGGTTCGACCGCGGCGGGGTGATCTACGCCGAGTTCGAACCCGGCCGGTCGCTGTTCGGCACCTTGGAATTCACGCCGCCCGTGGCGGAAACCCCGATGAGCGTGGCCGAACTGCTCGAGAGCGCACGGCGGGTGCTCGGCGTCGAGGTTCCGTTCGAGGAGCCGAAAGACCAAGGGCCGCATGCCCTTCGTCGGATCAACGGGCAGAACACCCGCCTCGCGGAACGCTACCGTGACCGCCGGGTCCTGCTGCTCGGCGACGCCGCCCACGTGCACAGCGCCATGGGCGGGCCCGGGCTGAACCTGGGCATGCAGGACACCATGAACCTCGGCTGGAAGCTCGCCGCCGAGGTCAACGGCTGCGCGGCGCCGGGACTGCTCGATACGTATGAGTCGGAGCGCCGCCCAGTCGGCGAGCGCGTCATGATGCATTCGCAGGCCCAGAGCGCGCTGATCTCGCCGGGTCCGGAAGTCGCGGCCCTGCGCACGCTGATGGGCGAGCTGTTCACCGTTCCCGGCGTCGCGACGCACATGGCGAGGCTGCTGGCCGGCAACGACGTTCGCTACGACATGGGTGATGACCACCCGCTGGCCGGGTGGCCGGTTCCCGACCTGACGCTCGGTGACGGCCGACGCATCGCCCAACTCCTCCACGAGGGCCGCCCGGTGCTGCTCGACCTCGACGGAGGCTTCGCGGAGCGCGCGCGCGGCTGGGCCGATCGTGTCGCCACCGTCGGCGCCACCATCGCCGACCGGCCCGCCGCGGCGCTGCTGATCCGGCCCGACGGCTATGTGGCCTGGGCAGCCGACGATTTCGGCCCGGCCCAGGAGGCGGGCCTGCGCGCGGCGCTGCAGCGCTGGTGCGGGCCGATCGCGGCCCGATAGCGGCGGCCGGAAGCGAAGTTCACGGAGAGTTCAGGCCCGCGTCGGTTCGGCATTGTGGAGTGCACACGCGCGCCGCGTGTCCTCACGGTATGCGCGTTGTACAGGTCGCCAATTTCTATGGCCCTCGCTCTGGCGGCCTTCGCACCGCGATCGACCGGCTGGGCGCGGAGTATTGTGCCGCCGGCCACGAGGTGTACCTGATCGTCCCCGGCCGCCGCGCCGAGAGCGCCCAGCTGTATACCGGCGTGGTGCGAATCACCTTGCCGGCCCGCCTGATTCCGCTCACCGGCGGTTATCGCGCGGTGATGCCGGGCCCGGTCAAGGAACTCCTGGCCGCGCTGCGACCCGACGCGCTGGAGGTGTCGGACCGCCTCACCCTGCGATCGTTGGGCCGCTGGGGCCGCGACCACGGAGCCACGAACGTGATGATCTCCCATGAACGCCTGGATCGCCTTGTCGGACAGATCCTTCCGCGACGGGTTGCGCGGCGCTTCGCCGACGCGGCCAACCTGCGCACCGCCGCGAACTATGACACCGTCGTGTGCACCACCGGTTTCGCGCGCGAGGAATTCGACCGGATCGGCGCCGGCAACACCGTCACGGTTCCGCTCGGCGTGGACCTGCAGACGTTTCATCCAGGCCGCCACTCCCCTCTGGTGCGCGGTCAGTGGGCCGCGCCGACGCAGACGCTGCTGGTGCACTGCGGCCGGTTGTCGGTGGAAAAGCGTGTCGACCGCAGCGTCGACACGCTGGGCACGCTGTGCCACGCCGGTGTCGACGCGCGACTGGTCGTCGTGGGCGAGGGGCCGTTGCGGTCCAGACTGCAGCGACAGGCCGCGCGGCTGCCGATCGACTTCACCGGTTTCATCTCCGATCGCAACACCGTGGCCGCGCTCCTGGCGTCGGCCGACGTGACACTGGCGCCCGGGCCGCACGAAACGTTCGGGCTGGCCGCGCTGGAGTCGCTGGCGTGCGGTACGCCGGCCGTGGTCTCCCGCACCTCGGCGCTGACCGAGATCATCACGCCGGACAGCGGCGCGGCGGCCGACAACGACCCGGCCGCCATCGCAAAAGCCGTGCGCGCCATCGTCAGTCGGCCCGAGCGCGAGCGCCGCATTTCCGCGCGACGCCGGGCCGAGGACTTCACCTGGCACCGCGCCGCGACCGGCATGCTGGCGACGCTGGGGGCACAGGCGGTCGACGACCCGAGCGACTCCGAGCAGACCGCCTAACGGTCAGAAATTCGTGCCGCCCGCATCGAAGCCCGCGAAGACGTTCGCACCGACGACGACGTCGAGCGCGCTGAGGATGCCGGGCTTCGCCGCGCACACCGAAGGGATCGCGTTGAGCACGCGGACAGCGGTGGCTGTCGAGCCGGGCAAGTCCCCCCCGTTGAGGGCGAATTCGAGCTGTACCGGAGGCTCACCCTCGATCGTGATCCGAGTCAATCGACGCGTGGCGCCGGCCGGTGCGATGGCAGGCTGCCAGTCTTCCACCGGTTCATCGGGCATCGACCAGATCGATGAGAATTGCACGCGCGGTTGGCCGTTCACGATGCCCTCGAACCGCATTCGCACGCTGGCTATCGTTCCGGCCGGAATCTCCCCGGCATCAAAGCAGTAGTGACGTTCGGCAAGGGCGACATCGCGATACTCGCGGACGCCGTCCACCGTCCACCCGAGCCCCTGGGCCACGAGCCGTAGTGGCGGCGCGATGTGGCCAATCATCGCCCCCGCTGGGTAGACCTGCGCATCCTGTTCCGGTGTGCGCCCGAACCCCAGCATCGCGAAGAACCCTGGCACGCGGTAGGCGCCGCAGGGAATGCGTTCTTGGATGATCACTTTGGCCGGCCGATCGGTCATGCTCGCCGCGTGCACGGCGAGGATGTCGCTGGTGAAGCCGGGCGCAATGCCGGTGGCGAACAACGAACTGTTGCCCCGGCGGCACGCATCTTCGAGCCGCTCACGTGCGGAGTCCTCGAGCGACGGCGGATGGAACAGCGCGAAGAACGACGGCGTGACAACATTCTTACCGCTTGCCAGGAACGCACAGAGCTGGTCCACGACTTCGTCGCTGTCACGACCGGATGCGGTGGCGAAGTAGGTCACGCAGTCGGCGTCGACAGCGACGAAATCCTCTACGCTGCCGACGGCCGTCACACCTGCTGCGCTTTCCCCTACCAGGTCGCCGGAGTCTCGGCCGACCTTGTCACGGTCATGCGCCAGGTGCGCGACCAGGTCGAAATGCGGCGACCGGAGGATTCTTTGCAGCGCGAGCGACCCGGTAAAACCGGTGCCGACATGCGCGACACGGTATTTTTCACCCACTGCGGCTCCCGTTGGCTCTGCTGCCCGTCGGCACAGTATTCCAACCGGGCGGTTAGGCTCGCTGCGAATCAAGGAGGATTTTGTGGGAGCACGCGCTCAGGTATTGATCAGCGCCACCGAGTTGGCGGACATCATGAACGCCGGCGATCCGGTGAGCATCCTGGACGTGCGGTGGAGCATCGACACGCCCGATGGGCGACCGGCATACCTGGACGGGCACATTCCGGGCGCCGTGTACGTCTCGCTCGACGATGACCTCAGCGACCACACGATCCCCGGCAAGGGCCGTCATCCGCTGCCCTCGGGGCGCGACCTGGAGGCCGCCGCGCGTCGCTGGGGAATCCGGCAGGACGCGCTGGTCGTGGTGTACGACGACTGGAATCGCGCCGGTTCCGCACGGGGGTGGTGGGTGCTGACCGCCGCCGGGCTCGACAACGTTCGCATCCTGGACGGCGGCCTCGGCGCGTGGCGCTCGGCCGGGCACTCACTCGAGACGGGGCCGGTCGACCCGGCTCCCGGGAATGTGGCTGTGCCACACCATGATCTGTATGCGGGAAGCCGGCGCACGCTCACGGCCGAGCGCGTCGCGGGAGGCACCGTCACCCTGCTCGATGCGCGCGCACCGGAACGCTACCGCGGCGACGTCGAGCCCCTCGATCCCTTGGCTGGCCACATTCCCGGCGCCAAGAATCTTCCCAGCGGCTCGGTCCTTGCGGCCGACGGCACCTTCGTCGACGACGACGCGCTTGCTCAGCTGTTATTTGACCGCGCGATCGACCGCCACGACGCGCTGGCCGCCTACTGCGGCTCGGGCGTCACCGCCACGGTCGCGATCGCCGCGCTCGCCGCGACGGGCAGGGACGCCGCGCTGTATCCGGGGTCGTGGTCGGAGTGGAGTTCCGATCCCGACCGCCCGGTCGAACGCGGCGCCGAGTAGTGATCACGGGCCGGTCCAGAGCTCTAGGAAGGCCGCGGTGACCCGGGCGGCATTGCGCGCCGCGATCCGCTTGTAATAGAAGAACTGGAACGGAAAGCCCGGCAGGTGAAGCGGATCGCCGGGACCGTCGCTGATACCCCGGATGCCCACGAACGGGACACCATGCGCATCGGCAACGGCCTGCGCGGCCGCGGTCTCCATATCCGTCGCGTCGAAGGCCGGGTCCGACGTCGACACGACGTGCATGTTGCTGATCAGGGCGCTCCTCAGCCACGGGCCCGTCGCACGAAAGAAGTTGCCGGCATACCGAAGCGAACGGTCGGGCGCGTTGCGAGGCTGGCAACCGAACACGCTGCCGCCGAACGGGATGCACGGGAATGCCACGCCGTTGTTGTCGTCCCGGCTGCATCCGTCTCCGCCGGCGAACACCCGGGGCCGGTGCCGCAGCCTCGTCGACCCGGCGACATCGTCCAATGCGACGGACAGCTTCTCGGCCGCGGCCAGCATCCCGGGATCGACCGCACGAAAAGTCGTGCCGCCGTCCGATGTCCACCGCGCCGGCACCGCCACGTCCGCGATGCGGGTGCGCCCACCCCCGCCGGCGACACCCGAAAAGGCCACCGCACCAATCGCAATGGCCGACCCACCGCCGAAGCGGACCAAGGCGGTCTCGGTGGTGTCGGCGGCGTTCGTCAGGCCGATGCCGGTCATCGCCACGATCACCCTCTTGCCACCTACCGCGCCAAGGTAAAAGTGCCGGCGGTCGGCGACGACCACCGGATCCGGATCGAGCGTGACGTGCGACAGCACCGCGTCGGCTTCCGCCGGAAAGGCGGACAACACCAGCGTGCGCCGTTCGCCGCGCTCCGCACCGCCACCCACCGACACAGTAAACGCCACCACGAGGATTAACCGGAAGGGCTCTAAGATGAGCCCTGACATGATGACCAACCCCGGGTGGCTGACCGTCACCGAACGAATCCGCGCGCGGGCGCGAAATATGCGTGTCCGCAGAGTGAGTCCGCTGTGACCGGCCGGCTCGACGGCAAGGTCGCGATCATCACCGGCGCCAGCACCGGACTGGGACCCGTCCTGGGCTCGCTGTTCGTCCGTGAGGGTGCCCAGGTGCTGCTGGCCGCACGGCGAGAAGAACTGGTACACGCCGCCGCCCGTGCCGCCGGTCCCGGCGCCATCGCGATGCGCGCCGACGTGACCGACGAGAACGACGTCGCGGCCATGGTGGGGCGGGCGGTCGACGAATTCGGCCACGTCGACATCCTGTGCAACAACGCCGCCGCTCCCGGGCGGGACCGCTGGGTCTGGGAGCAGACGCTGGACAATTGGAACGCCACGTTCGCCATCGACGTCACCGCCGCGATGCTGTGCACCCGCGAGGTTCTCAACCGGTCGATGCTGCAACGCCGCCGCGGCGTCATCCTGAATTTCTCCTCCACGGTCAGCTACACCGGCATGGTGCGCAAGACGCACTACGTCACCGCCAAAGCATCGCTGCGGGCGTTCACCAAGGCGGTCGCGCTCGAGGTCGGCCCGCACGGAATTCGGTGCAACTGCATCGTGCCCGGCGCCATCGACACCGACCTGTGGCGCGACTGGGTGCAGCGCACCGCCGACGAGCAGGGCGTCGACGCCGAGACGATGCGCAGGAAGCGACTCAAACGCGTTGCGTTGCAGGATATCTCCTCGACCGAGGACATCGCGAACCTGGCATTGTTTTTGGCCAGTGACGAAAGCCGCACCATCACGGGTCAATCGATTCCCGTCGATGCCGGGGGGTACATGCAGGGATGAGCGGGCACGCCAAACTGTCGGTGGCCACCCCCGTGGTGACGATGCTCCCCGGGAGCAGCGGTGATTGGGAGAAGACCGCGACCATCGAGGATCTGGCCGAGGTGGCCGAGGCCGCGGACCGGCTCGGCTACCACCATCTGACCTGCAGCGAGCACATCGCGCTGCCCGCGGCCGAGCGTGCGCGCCGCGGCACCCGCTACTGGGATCCCTTAGCCACCTTCGGTTATCTGGCCGCCCGCACCCAGC
The DNA here is from genome assembly GCF_035617725.1 of Mycobacterium sp. 94-17. Classification (NCBI taxonomy): domain Bacteria; kingdom Bacillati; phylum Actinomycetota; class Actinomycetes; order Mycobacteriales; family Mycobacteriaceae; genus Mycobacterium; species Mycobacterium sp. 94-17. Next base: position 71,193 of record NZ_JAPIYN010000020.1, on the reverse strand, counting down.
GAATCCGGTTGGCCACCAACGTGCTGGTGCTCGCCTATCACCATCCGCTCGAAATCGCCAAGCGCTACGGCACTTTGGACCAGATCAGCGGCGGCAGGCTGATTCTCGGCGTCGGCGTCGGCAGCCTCCGGGAGGAATTCGATCTCATCGGCGCACCCTTTGACGACCGCGGCCCGCGGGCGGACGACGCGCTGCGGGCGCTGCGCGCCTCGTTGTCGCTGGAAGAACCGGCCTATCGCGGCGAGTTTTATTCATACGGCGGCCTGGTCGTCGACCCCTGCGCGGTCCAGGAACACATGCCGATCTGGATCGGCGGGCGCACGCTGCGATCGCTGCGCCGCGCGGCGACGCTGGCCGACGGTTGGGCCCCGTTCAGTGTGAGCCTGCAGCAGGCGCGGGACTGGCTGGGCCGCTTCGACCTTCGTCCCGGATTCGACGTCGTATTGCCCGCACCCGCGCTGCTCGACCCCATCGCCGAGCCGGATCGAACGCGAGACCTGTTGGGCCAGACCATCACCCACGGCGCGACCATCGTCAACGCCGCGTTCCGCCACACCTCGCTGCGCCACTACCTGGACAGCCTGCAGGCGCTGGCCGAACTGCATCCGCCCAGCGGAGCTCCCGCGTGATACGCGTCAAGGCGGGCATTTTCAGCCTCACCGCCGCAGCGCCCGACGATGACGATGGCGCGTATCTGCGCTGGCATCTGCTGGATCACATGCCCGAGCAATATCAGCTGCCCGGCATCGTGCACGGGTCGCGATGGATCGCCGACGGTGACTACCCGGGCCACCGCCTGGCGGCCGACGGCCCCCTGGGTCAGATCGGCAACGCCGTGCAGTACCTCGTCGGCGATCCCGTCGAGAAGACCTTCGACGACTTCGTCACCCTGGGCGGCGCGCTGCGCGACAACGGCCGCTTCCCGACGGTGCGGCCGTCGCTGCAAGTTGCCGGCGTGCGCCTGCTGCAATGGCAATCCTCGCCGCACGCGCTCATTTCGGCCGAGGTGGCGCCGTTTCGGCCGCACCGCGGCGTCGTGCTGATCGTCGAAGAACCCGTTGATGGCCGGCCGGACGGCTGGCTGCGGTGGCTGCATGCCGAGCACTACCCCGCCCTGCTGGCGACGCCGGGCACGGCCGGCGCCTGGACCTTCGGGTCCAGCGCCGGCTGGAGCCACCTACCCCGCGGCTGGCGGACCGATCACCAGTACATCACCGTCGTCTATCTCGACGAGGATCCGCTGACCACGATCGGTGCGCTGGCCCCGATCATCGAAGAGCGTTGGCGTTCAACGGCGGTGCGGCCGGTGTTCGCCGGCCCGCTGCGCAGCATGATCAGTTGGGAAGCCTGGAAGTAGCGAGGACAGATATGGCGGATCTGGACAATCGGCAGTGGGTCGTTCGCGCGGCCACCGTCGCGTTCGCCCTCGCGCTGGCGGCCTGTTCCAGCAACGCAGGCCACCCGGCCGCCCCCTCGAGTTCGACCCCGCCGTTGGCGAGCACGACCGTCATGATCGACGGGAACAGGCACGCGATCATCGCCGCTGTCGACTGCAGCCGATCGGCGGCGCAGCCGAATGCGTCTCCCCCTGAATCGGGTGACCTCACCACCCGGATCAACGTGCATGACGATTCCGCATCGGTGTCCCTGGCCGTCTCCGATGAGCAGCCGCCCAGCGTCGACGGCTTCGCCCTTTCGCTCAAGCTCGGCGACGACCGCTACCAATTGCCTTACCAGGGAACAAAATCGCCAACTCAGGCCCAGGCGACCAAGGACGGCAAGAGCTACACGGTGACCGGCACGGGCCAGGCGACGGCGCCCGGCCAGAGTGGCTTGCGCGATGTGACTTTTGGGATTCACGTGACGTGCCCGTAGTTGTCTGCCGCGACCACCTCTGCGATGCTGACAGCTTGGACATCTTTGCGCACTGGCTGGACGGCGGCAGCGAGCTTCGTTGGCGCTCGACGACCCCCGCCAACGACGGTCGCGAGGTCGCGGTGTTCAGTCGCCGGTGCGGCACCCCCGGCGCGCCCGCATTGGTGTTGGTGCATGGCTTTCCGACCAGCAGCATCGACTTTTTCGCGCTGGCGGGCGAACTGAGCGCGGAGTTCGACATCTACCTGCTGGACTTCCCCGGCTATGGGCTTTCCGACAAACCGCCCGAGCCCTATGTGTACTCGCTCTACGACGACGCGCGCCTGCTCGCCCACGCGATCACTCAGGTGTGGGGACTCACCGACTACCGCATGCTCACCCACGACCGGGGCAGCAGCATCGGCATGATCGCGGTCGGCATGCTGGCCGCACAGGATCCGCCCGCCGCGCCCGTAGACCTGATCTTGACCAACGCCAACATCTTTCTCCCGCTGGCCAACCTCACCGCATTCCAGACCGCGCTGCTCGACGCCACGACCGGTAGGGCCACCGCGGCGGCCGCGACGCCGGAGATGCTGGCGGCCGGCATGGGGGCAAGCACGTTCATGCCGCGACGCACGCTGGACGACCCGGAGATCGCAGCGCTGGCCAAATGCTTCGCCCACAACGACGGCATCCGCGTGTTGCCCGACACGATCCAGTATCTGCACGAGCGCGCTGCAGACGAAACCGGTTGGCTGGACAAGCTTTCCGCGAGCGACGTGAATACGTCGGTGGCGTGGGGCATCCACGACAACGTGGCGCCGCTGCGCGTCGCCAATCACGTCTGGCACACGTATCTGAAGAGCAAGCCGGGCCGAAACCGCTACTGGGTGGTGCCCGGCGCCGACCATTATCTGCAGTGCGACGCCCCCGGGCAGCTGGCCCAGATCGTGCGCCTCACTGCCCAGGGTGGCGATATTCCATTGCAGACGCTGGGGAGTCGGCCCGACGGCGCGGTGCTGGTCGACCAGAGCGGCGGTTAGCGGCTGGGCGCCCGGTGTGGCCGAGTGTGGACGGCCACCCACGCGAGCGTCACGCTAGCGTGGCTCTCGGTACCGAGCGCCACGCTGGCGTGACGCTCGGGAGGGTGAGCTCCCGCGCGACGGCTTCAGCCGGTAACCACGGGCAATCGCGCCCAGCCGCGCACGCTCGCGGTATGCGCGCGTTGGGCATTCGTATAGTCGACTTCCCAGTCGGGCCAGCGGTTGAGGACCTCTTCGAAAGCCACCCGCGCCTCCAGCCGGGCCAACGCGGAGCCCAGGCAGAAATGCAGGCCCTGCCCGAAGCTGAGATGGCCTCCGCGGCGGTGGATGTCGTAGCGGTCCGCATCCGGGAAGTGGCTTTCGTCCCGGTTGGCCGAGGCGTTCAGCAGCAGCATGAACGACCCCTCGAGGACCACGCGGCCATAGTGCTCGGCATCGCGCGCGACGTAGCGGGCCTGCACCGGTGACGGCGGCTCGTAGCGCAGCGTCTCCTCGATCGCGCCGGGGATCAGCGACGGGTTCGCGACGAGTTCGCGGCGCTGGTCCGGATGATCCGAGAGCAGTTGTCCCATGAAGCCGATCAAGCGGGCCGTGGTCTCGTTGCCGGCGCCGGCGATCATCGCGGTGTAGGACAACACCTCCGTTCGAGACAGGGGACGCCTCGTGCCGTCCGGCTCGTCGATCTCGGCCCGCAGCAGTTCGGTCATCAGGTCGTCGGAGGGATGACTGGCCCGCCATTCGATGTAATCGGCAAACAGGGCAATGGAATTCGCGAACACGTTCGCGTCGACCGCGGCGGGGTCGCTGTCCTTGGACAGTGCGATGTTGGCGTCGCTGCGGTCCCGAATCTTTTCCTGGTCGGCCTCGGGAATGCCCAGCAGGTATCCGATGGTCCGCATCGGCATCATCGCGCCGAGGTCCGCGATGAAGTCGAACCCTTTTCCGCCGACCAGCGGGTCGAGCTCGCGGACACAGAACCCGCGCACCAATTCCTCCACGGCGAGCATCCGCCGGGGCGTGAACACGCGGGACAGCAGCTTGCGGTGCAGATCGTGCAGCGGCGGATCCTCGAACAGCAGAATGCCCGGAGGCACTTCGATGTTCGCGAACAGGATGTCGGCGGTGGTGCCGCGGCCGGAGCGGTAGGTCTCCCAGTTCGGCAGTTCGCGCACCACGTCGTCGTATCGGCTCAGCGCGTAGAAGTTGTACTTCTCGTTGTGGTACAGCGGCGCCTCTTCGCGCATCCGCTTCCACACGGGATACGGGTCCGAGTCGATCTCGACATCGAAAGGGTCGTAGTACAACTCGACCGCGCTGCGGCTTGTCATGGGCGAGTCCTTCACTCAGTCGTTGCGGTGCAAGAAACCGTGCAGGAGCGCTTGAACGAGTTCCTCCACGATCACCTCCCGCGCCGGTTGTTTGTTCCCGAAGTAGGTCGAACGCAGCGCGGCCATGCCTGCAATCATCGACACCGTCGAGTGCGCGGGCAGATCGGGATGGTCCGACTGCACTCCCCGCAACTTCATGCCCTCGACACTGATCTGGCCGAGCACCGTTATCGCCCGGCGTATCTCAGCGATGCCGGCGTCGGCTTGTTCCTCGTCGCTGAGGGTCTCGGATGCCATCAGCGTGAGCAGCAGACCCTTGTGTTCGACGAACACGTCGTAGAGCTGCGAGACGAACAGCCGGGCCAGCTCGTGTTCGTCGGTCTCCTCGGGCACCACCGACTGCCAGGTCCGGCCGAATTCGTCGACGAAGCTCACGAAGGGCAGCACAAGCGCCTCGCGGAACAGTGAGGCCTTGGAACCGAAATTGCGGAACAGCAGGTGCTCGGTGACCCCGGCGGCCTGGGCGATTTCGCGTGTCGTGGTGCTGCGATAGTCCTGGCCGGCGAACAGTGCCCGGGCGGCGTCGAGCAGCAGCCTGCGCGGCTCTCCACGCGGACGGCGCGCGGCCGTGGCCGGCTGCTTGGCTGCTCGCTGGGGCACCGACGTCTACTCCTGCCGAAACGTTTGTGGGGACGCTATCCCCGTAGGATAGTATCCACTACCTTAAAGGTGAAATCATCGAAGGGGTGACACCATGGGCGCTGTCATCATGCTCGGCACGCTGTTCGGCCTGATCGTCCTGATCTTCGGGCTGGTCCTGCGCTTCGACCCCGAGGCCAGGCGCGCGCCTGGCGCCGGGGGCCGCCAGTGAACACCCACATGACGCCCGCCATGGCCGGCGCTCAGTACTTTTCCTACGTCGCCAGCATCGCGTTCCTGGTCATCGGCGTCTACCTGAGCTACCGTCGCCGCCGCATCCACCCACTGCTGCTGCTCGGCATCTCGGCGATCTCGTTCTCCTGGATCGAATCGCCGTACGACTGGGCGATGTACGCCCAGTTTCCGCCCGCCCTGCCCCGCATGCCGTCCTGGTGGCCCCTGAACGTCACCTGGGGCGGGTTGCCGCTGGCGGTGCCCATCGGCTACGTCTCCTACTTCGTGATTCCCGCCGTGACCGGGGCCGCCCTCGGCCGCTGGCTGAGTGCAAAGTTCAACTGGCGCAGGCCAATTACGCTGCTCGTCGTCGGGCTCGTCGTCGGGTTCTGCTGGGCACTCTTCTTCAACGCCTACACCGGTGCCCAGCTCGGCAACTTCTACTACGGCTACGTGATCCCGGGCCTCGCCATCTTCGAGGGCACCAAACACCAGTACCCGCTGTACGACTCGTTGGCCATGGGGATCCAGATGATGGTCTTCACCTATCTGCTCGGACGCACCGACGCCGAAGGACGAAACGTCATCGACATGTGGGCGGACAAGCGGTCGAAGACCCGGGTGCAGTCGTCGGTGCTGTCCATCGTGGCCGTCATCGTCGTGGGAAACCTGGTGTACGGCGCGGTCTTCGCGCCGCATCTCATCACGAAGCTGGGCGGCTGGGTGACCGCGGGCCCGACGGAACAGCTGTACCCCGGCGTGCCCAACCAACCCAAGTGATCGCGTTTGCGCCCAACGTCGAGTTGTTGCGCGCAAATTAGTGAATTTGCCGACGGTGTCAACTCGCACCTGGTCGACCGCTTCGGCGAGGCATAGAAAGTCAGCCGAGCGCCTCGGGCAGCACGACTTCGCCCACCCGCTTGAGGTACGTCCACGCGATCTCCGGCGGCAGGCCGCCGCACAGCGGCGAGAGGTTGAGCACCTGGCCGGCCTTCACCCGTGAAATCGCCTCGGGCACAGAGATGATCACGTGTGACGTGCCCGTCTCACGCAACTCGTCGATGGTGTTGACGTGGCTGAAGCCCGCCGTCGTCTCGTCGCCGGGGTTCCACGCGGCGTAGGTGCGCACGTCGTGCAGCAAGTGCTCGCCGATCTCTTTCCACGCCTGGTCGACGTCGTCGGCGACGAACACCACCGAGGGGGTGTTGCGGTCGGGGAACATCGTCGGCCCGGGCGCATGGCCGTGTTCGCGGCACGCCTCCTCGTAGGCCTCCCGCATGCCCGGCGCGTTAGCGTTGCCCAGCATGCCCAGGCCATACCTGCCGGCCCGGCGGGCCGCGGCGACCGTGCCGCCACCCCACATCAGGCCCGGCCCGCCGGGCGTCAGCGGGCGGGGTGTGACGGTAATCCGCCGTCCGTCGTGCTCGACGGTTTCACCGGCGAGCAGTCGCCGCAACAGATCAATCTTTTCGTCGCAGAGGCGGCCACGCTTCTTGATCGGCACGCCGAAGTGCTCGAACTCCTCGGGCCTATAGCCCAGCGCCAGGATGTAGGACGCGCGTCCATTGCTGATGATGTCGAGCACCGCCATGTCCTCGGCCAGGCGCACCGCTTCATAGAACGGAAGGATCAGGATCAGGCTCAGGGCCAGACGCTGCGTTCGCGCGGCCACCGCCGAGGCCAGTAAGAAGGGTGATGGCAGGTAGCCGTCCTCCGACCCGTGGTGTTCGCAGAGGACGGCGGCCAGCCCGCCGTGTTGCTCGGCCCAGGCGGACATTTCGGGTGCGGCGGCGTACAGATCGGTTGGGGGCGCGGCCCATTCGGGATCGCGCATGTCGAAGCGCAGGGTGTACACGGGGCGAGCTCCTAGGTGCCTAGTCTTCGGGTTGCACGTTACACGTTCAGTCGAAGGCGTAAAGCGGCAGCGTGGTCGGGAGATCCAGCGAGCTCAGCAGGCCCGTCCCTTGCTGATCAGGTCCAGCACGCTGATCTCCTCGGCGAGCCGCACCGGATCCCAGAACGGGAGCGGCACCGCGGCCAGCAGGATCGCCACCGTGCGCGTCCTCGCCGCTATCGCCGACGCCAGGGTGATCGGTACGGGCAGATGACCATCGTCGGCGCCGTGATGCTCGGACAGCACCACCAGCGCGGCGCCCCGCGTTTCGGCCCACTCGCACATGTCGATGGCCGCGGCGTAGAGGTCGGTGGCGGGCGCGCCCCAGTGTGGGGCGCGCATGTCGAACCGCACCGTGAACATCAGCGGGCTTCGGGCGCGCTGTGGCTGGGCACAGGGCGAAATGCCCGCCTCTGAGCGACAACGCAGACCCGAACTGTCGCGCGGAGGCGGGCACTACCCCTGGTGGTCCTCACCGCAGCAGACTAACCTAAGATTTGTTCGTTAAGATAGTGCTCGCTTTCTTAAAGCCTTGACCGCGCGGAAGCTCGGCTGTTAACTTCCGACGTAATAGCAACGCCCGCAGCGGCTTTCGTGTGAGGAGAGACAAGATGACGGCTCATCGCGTGGTGGTGTGGGCGACCGGCGGCATCGGCTCGATCGCCATCCGCACGATTTCGCGGCGCCCGGATCTGGACCTGGCCGGCGTGTGGGTGCACTCGCCCGACAAGGTCGGCAGGGACGCGGGCGAACTGGCCGGCGGCGAGCCCATCGGGGTGACGGCGACCAACGACGCCGACGCGCTGACCGCGCTCGAGCCCGACTGCGTCGTCTATGCGGCCAGCGGTCCCGAGCGCGATGCCCTGGCCATCCCGGATTACGTCAGGCTCCTCGAAGCCGGGATCAACGTCGTGACCACCAGCACCACGCGACTGGTCAACCCCCACGCGTACGAGCCCGAGCAGTGGCGCGACCAGCTGGTCGCGGCGGCCAAACAGGGCCAGGTGTCGCTGTACGCGTCGGGAATCGAACCGGGCTTCGCCGCCGACTATCTGCCGCTGGTGTTGTCCACCCAGTCCTCCTCGATCGACAAGATCCACTCCTTCGAGATCGCCCTGTACGACGACTACGGGGTTCCCGACATCATGAGCGACGCGCTGGGCTTCGGCCGTCCGCTCGACTACCAGCCCTGGATCGGCTACCCCGGCGCGATCGCCGGCGAATGGCAGGGGCAGACCCGGTTGATCGCCGACGCGTTGGGGGCAGACGTCCAGGAGGTCCGCGAGGGTTTCGACCGTGCCGTCACCGACCGCACGCTGGAGGTGGCGATGGGCACCGTCGAGGCAGGAACCTGCGGCGCGCTGCGGATGCAGGCGATCGGCGTGGTCGACGGCCGGGAAGCCATCGTCATCGAGCACGTCACCCGGCTCGCGCACGACGTCGCCCCCGACTGGCCCACCGGGATCGGCGATCTGTCCTACCGCGTCGTGATTTCCGGCGATCCGGACATCGACTGCACGTTGGCGGCAACGCTGAAAGATCCCGCCAAGGCCGGTGTCAGCGGGATGACCTCCGGCGCGGGTGCCATGGTCGCCACCGCCATGCGCGTGGTGAACGCCGTGCCGTATGTCGTTGCCGCCCAGCCGGGATTGCTGAGTTCGGTGGACCTTCCGCTGACGATCCCGCGCAACGCGTTTGCCGGCGGATAGGCCGCGCCGGTTACTCTGCGGGCGTGACCGTCAATCCGCTCGAGGAGCTGACGCTGCAACAGCTGCGGCTGCGGACCAGCATGAAATGGGCCGCCCACCCCGCCGACGTCCTGCCGCTGTGGGTCGCCGAGATGGACGTCAACCTGGCGCCCACGGTGGCCCGGGCGCTGCGGAAGGCCATCGACGACGGCGACACCGGCTATCCCTGCGGAACCGCGCTGGCCGAGGCGGTCAGCCAATTCGCGGCGCGGCGCTGGCAGTGGCATGACCTGGAGGTGAGCCGCACCGCGCTGGTTCCCGACGTCATGCTCGGTGTCGTCGAGGTGTTGCGCCTGCTCACCGATCGCGGGGACGCCGTCATCGTCAACCCTCCGGTCTATGCGCCGTTCTACGCGTTCGTCTCGCACGACGGCCGCCGCGTCCTCGAGGCACCCCTTGCCGAGGGGCGAATTGACTTGAGCTCCTTGGAGAATGCCTTCGTTCGGGCCCGGCGGGAAGCGGGGAAGGACGCGAAGGTCGCCTATCTGTTGTGCAATCCGCACAACCCGACCGGGGCAGTCCACACCGTCGACGAACTCCGCGGGGTCGCCGAGCTGGCCCGGCGTTTCGGCGTGCGGGTGGTGTCGGACGAAATTCACGCCCCCGTCATTCTGCCGGGTTCGCGGTTCACTCCTTTCCTCACCGTGCCTGGCGCCGAGAACGCCTTCGCGCTGACCTCGGCGTCGAAGGCCTGGAACCTGTCGGGCCTGAAGGCGGCGCTGGCCATCGCCGGACCGGAGGCGGCCGCCGACCTGAACCGGATGCCGGAAGAGGTCGGTCACGGACCCAGTCACCTCGGCGTCATCGCCCACGCCGAGGCGTTCCGCAGCGGCGACGACTGGCTCGACACGACCCTGCGGGGCCTGGACGAGAACCGGACACTGCTGGGCGAATTGGTCGCCGAGCATCTTCCCGGTGTGAAATACCAATGGCCCCAAGGCACTTACCTGGCGTGGCTGGATTGCCGGGAACTGGGTTTCGACGAAGACGCACAGGCCGCCGACGCTCTTGCGGTGGTCGCCGACCTGTCCGGGCCGGCCCGCTGGTTTCTCGATCACGCGCGGGTGGCGCTCAGCTCCGGCCATGTGTTCGGAACGGGCGGGCACGGGCACGTGCGCCTGAATTTCGCCACGTCGCGGACCATCCTCACCGAGGCGGTGTCGCGTATGGGCCGGGCCCTGGTCGACGCCCGCTAGCTAGCAGACCGGCTCACGGGGCGGGCGGTTTCGCTACGCGGATATCTCGGCGCCGCGGCCCAGGTTGCGGAACCCTTGGGCGGGCTCTCTCATGCCGACGACGAACGGCACCGTGTCCAACTCGAACTTGGCCGTCGCGCCCAGCCGGCGCAACAAGCTGCGCCGCGGCGGCGCGACCGGAACCTGCATCGCCGCAAGGTCGATGTAGTGCGTCGACGTTTCCCCGATCCCGTCGAAGTCGTGCGTCAACGGCAAGCACAGCCGGCGCATCGGCTCGTCGAGGCAATCCACGACGGGATCGGTCATCAGCGCGTACTCGGCAACCGGCACCATGTTTTTCAGCATCCGGTGCACCAAGATGACGTCGAAGCCGGCCAGTTCGACATGGCGCTTCACCTTCTGATCCGCCACCTCGCCCACGTGCACGACGAACTTGAGCGACAGCTTGTCCAGCTGCTCGCAACTCGCACACTCGCAGGCGATGTCGGCTTTCATCCGCTCCCGTCGCTCCAGGAACGACGCCCGCATCCGTGACAGGCGCTCGCACACCACCACTTTGGCGTGGCCGTCCGGCGCCCAGAAAAACGCGGCATCACCCTCGAGTTTGGCCAGCTTCAACCCCTTGCCCGCGTTGATCACCGACTCCAACAGGCCGGCGACCGTCAGCTGGGCGTGGGCAAGGTGCGTCCGGTTCCACTGCATGTAATGCGTGTACCCGCCGATGTCGGCTATGAGTAGAACCGCGCGCCGAATTGCCATGAATACACCACTTTAATGGCCCCGGGGGCCTAGCTCAATGAATCTGCTACTAGACGAATGAGCGCCGGCGCGAGAGGCTAGCAGAGGTGCCGGTTCACCGGAGGAGCTGATATGCATGTGCTGCGAACCCCGGACTCCCGATTCGAAAACCTGGAGGACTACCCGTTCGTAGGGCACTACCTCGACGTCACCGCAAGCGACACGCGGCCGCTGCGCATGCACTACCTCGACGAGGGTGACATAGAAGGGCCTCCGATCGTGCTGCTGCACGGCGAGCCCACCTGGAGTTATCTGTACCGGACGATGATCGCGCCCCTGACCGACGCCGGGAACCGGGTGCTCGCGCCCGACCTGATCGGCTTCGGCCGATCGGACAAGCCCAGCCGGATCGAGGACTACACCTACCAGCGCCACGTGGAATGGGTGATCTCCTGGTTCGAACATCTCAACCTCACCGACGTCACGCTGTTCGTGCAGGACTGGGGATCGCTGATCGGGCTGCGCGTCGCCGCCGAGCAACCCGATCGCGTCGGGCGCCTGGTGGTGGGCAACGGTTTCTTGCCCACCGGGACGGGGCGCACCCCGCCCGCCTTCTACGCCTGGCGTGCCTTCGCGCGCTACTCCCCCCTGCTGCCCGCCGGCCGCATCGTCAGCGCCGGCACGGTTCGCCGGGTGCCGTCGAGGGTGCGGGCCGGCTACGACGCGCCGTTCCCCGACAAGACGTATCAAGCCGGCGCCCGCGCGTTCCCCCGGTTGGTGCCCACCTCACCCGACGACCCGGCGGTCCCGGCCAACAGGAGGGCGTGGGATGCCCTGGGCCGGTGGGAAAAGCCGTTCCTGACCATCTTCGGCGCCCGCGATCCCATCCTCGGATCGGCGGACACCGCCCTGATCAAGCACATTCCCGGCGCGGCGGGCCAGCCGCACGCCCGCATCAACGCCAGCCACTTCATTCAAGAGGACCGCGGGCCCGAACTGGCCGAGCGCATCCAGTCGTGGCAGAAGGCGTTGCTCTGAGCACACGTCAGCGGGTGTTGACCAGTCGTACGACGCCGCGCATGACCGCCCTGCCCGCCGAGTGACGCATCTGATCGATTGTCGAACCTGAGAGGGAAGGGGGCGCTGTCCCCAGCCGCGGGAAGAGCGAGAGCGCGTTGGTGCGATCGATCGCCGCCCGGGCGCCGTCGTCGAGTCCGGGGTAGGTTTCTAGGCCGGCGGCGAACAGCCTCGCGACCGCGAGGGGAGCAAATGGGGAGTCGGAGCCGAAGGTGACGTGTCCGGGCTTGGCGAACGCGAGCAGGCTGGGCAGGGCCGCGGCGCTCGCGGACAACGCGGTGTCGAAGTAGAAGCCCGCGAAGTCGTCCAGAATGTCGAGTGGGCTGCGGCCGGTGTCGCCGACGATGGCCATCGCCAATCGGTGCGAGGCGTAGGGCACGAATCCGCCCGCGTGGCTGAGGATGAACCGGATGTTTGGGTACTTGCGTCGAATCTCGTTGCGGACAAGCAGATACGCCGCCCGAGTGGTGTCGAGCAGGAAGTCGGCCGCGAACGGCACGACGCCGTCCACGGCGGGGCCGGGTAGCTCGGCGGGATGGATGAACACCACGGCCGAACGCGCGTCGAGGGCGGCGAACAGGTCGTCCTGACCGTCCTGGCCGATGTATGTCCCCGCGTGGTTGGCCAACAGCACGACCCCGTCCGCGTGTAATTCGTCCAGCGACCTGACGACCTCGTCGACGGACTCGCCGACATGCGGCATGGGTACGGTCGCAAAGAAGCCGAACCGATCGGGTTGAGCCGCAACCATACTGGCCAGTTCGTCGTTGAGATCGCGGGCCAGCGCGGTGGCATCGCCCGGGTTCGGCAGGAACGTGGTGCCGGGCGCCGACACTGACAGGATGGCCGTTCCGATACCCACCTCTGCCATGACCTCCAGCGACCCCTCCGCACTCCATTCCGGTACGGCACGTCCACCGGCCTCGTCGATTCCCGCCTTGCGCAGCAGCGTTCGGTAGCCGGCCGGGACGGCGTGGTGGTGCGTATCGATTCGTAACATCATTGCTCCTTGCAACGAGGGGTCAATTGTCCGCGATGCCCACGCCGGCGAGCGCGGGGACGACGTCCTCGTCATGCAGCAGCGACGCGGCGCCGATCTTGAATTGGGTGAGTTTGTCGATGATCGTTTGCCCCTCTGGAGTGTGGCCCCAGATACTGATTCCCTGATAAGTAGTTGGCTCCCAAGTCTTTTCGTCGACCACGATCGGATTCCATCCGACTTCCCATTCGAACCCCGACGGTGTGATCGCGTAGAACGACAATTCCTTGTCATTGGTGTGCTGTCCCACGCCCAGCGCCATCCGGAAGCCGAGCGCCTTGACCCGCAGGTAGGCGTTGGTCATGTCGTCGAGTTCGGCGACCTGAATGTTGAGGTGCTGCACGCGGGTGCGGATCGGGTTGAGCGGCATCCGGTTGACTGCGGCGATCGCCACGGAGTGATGACGCTCGTTGACCCGCAAGAATCGGATCTTGAACTTGAGGCCGCTGATCGTCTCGTCGATGAAGTCGGTCAGCCGGGCGTCGAACACGGTATTGAAGTAGCCACGCACCTGATGTGGGCGTGTGGTGGTGACGGCGACGTGGCCCATACCGGCTGCGCCAGTGACGAATCCGCTGCACATCGCCAGGTGCAACGGCGAAATACTGCGCCTCGCGCGGGTGAAGACCTCCTGGGTGAGGCCGTTGGGGCCGGGGAACCGGACCAGTCGCTCGACGCCGCGCAGCGCTGCCTCGTCATCGGTGCCCTCGACGGCGGGCACGCCGTGTTGTCGGATGCGGGCCAAGACCATGTCGAACGTTTCGTGGTCGTCCAGCTGCCAGCCGAGGGTCGTGACGTCCTCAGCGGGACCGCGTTGCAACAGGAAGCGGCACTCGTTGTCGTCGAGACGAAACCTCATCGTGCCGAATGACAACTCGTCGCAGTGCATGCCGATGGCGTCGCGGCCGAATCGTTGCCAATCACTGAACTTTTCGGTCTCGATCACGATGTAACCGAGATGAACCCTCCCGAATGCCGACGCGTTCATCGCGCACTGTCCAAGAATTCGATAACCATGCGATTGAACAACTCGGCGCGTTCCCACTGCATCCAGTGCCCGGTCCGCGGAGTCATCACCAAACGCGCATTCGGCAACGCGTTGAACAACATCGGGCCGCCGGCCGGGCGGTTCACCTTGTCGTCGCGTCCCCACAGCACCAGCGTCGGCGTCGCGAGCGACTTCAGCCGGCGGTCGCGGGTGAGGTCCATCCGCCACAGGGTGCGCAGGCCGGACGGGCGGCGCAGCGGCGGGTCCGCGATCACCTCCGGGTCAATCGAGGCCTGGTAGCGCACATCGATGAGGCCGTCGGGCACCGCGGCGCCGTCGTACACCAAGTAGGTGCGGATGAAGGTGGCGAGCTTGTCGCGGCTCGGGCCGTCTCCGCCGTAGTAGGACAGCAGGCTCTTCAACCCGGACGTGGGCAGGCCCCGCGTGGTGCCGATGCCGCCCGGACCCATCAAGATCAGCTTGTCGACACGATGCGGGGTGTCCAACGCAAGCCGCAGCGCGGCCGCGCCGCCGTACGAGTTGCCGACGAGATGCGCTGTGCCGATGCCGAGTTCGTCGAGCAGGCCGCGAATCATGTCGGCGAGGTAGCCGAACGGATCGTCCTGATCGACGCCCTTGGCCGATCGACCGTAGCCGGGCATGTCCGGCACGATGACCCGGAAGTGCGCTGCCAACGCGTCGATGTTGCGCGAGTAATTCGACACGCCCGACGCACCCGGGCCTCCGCCGTGCAGCATGATGACGGCCGGCCCCGTCCCGGCTTCGGAGACGAAGATCGGCGTGCCGTTAACCGCGATGGTGCGCTCGTTCAGTGTGGTGGCGGTCATGCGATGGCTCCTGAGTGGATCGGGGCGGTGAGCAAACCTGGCGGCGGTGGCGGCAACGGTGCTCCCGCGGAGGCAGCGGCGTAGATGAACCCGTCGGGGCGCAGCACGATTGCGGTGGCCTTCTTGCCGCGCAGCCAACCGGCAAGTGTGCCGTCGTCGCGGAGATCGGACACCGACAGCGACACAGCTCCCAGCTTTTCCCAGCGGTCCGCTCCGGCCGGTAGCGCACCGAGATGCACTACCGCCCAACGACCCTCGATGACATCATCCAGGCGCGCACTCTCGCCGGCGGCGTTGGTGACCCATGGCTGCGGCAGTTGCCAGCCCACGGCGGCATGGGCGTTGGTGGCGAAATAGCCTTCGGGGTAATGCGCGTCGGGGATCCAAAGCAGCTTCTCGGCAATCGCGAGGGCACCGGGCAGCCGGGTCAGACGACGCAACACGTTGTTTCGTAGCGACGCCAACCACTTTCGGCGTTCGGTGATCAGCCGCCCCATGCGAACCGCCCGGCGAGTCACCTCGACGACATGTGGTTTCCGTTCGACCTGGTAGGTGTCGAGCAGCGAATCGGGCGCCTGCCCGCGGACGACAGCCGCAACCTTCCAGCACAGGTTGGCCGCGTCACGCACACCGGCCGACATTCCCTGACCGATCCACGGCGGCATGGCGTGGGCGGCGTCGCCCGCCAAAAAGACCCGGCCGACGCGCCACCGGTCGGCAACGCGCACGTGGTGGCTGTAGATCACCGCGCGCAGGATTTTGACCTGCTCTTCGGTGATGCCTTGGTCGTGCAGGACTTCCCACACGGCCTCATCGGTGATTAGTGTCTTCTCGTCCTCGTTGGCGCGGGCCGGGTACTCCCAGCGGTGATGCCCCAGCGGTGTGGGGCAATCGACGGTCGGGCGCGCGGGGTTGCAGTGAAACCGTAGCCAGTCGTGGCGGTCCCACTCGCGGATCACCTCGGTGTCGATGACGACCCACCGCTCGGTGTAGGTGCGTCCGGTGTAGCCGACGCCCAGCAGGCCGCGGGTGGGCGAGGATCCGCCGTCGGCGGCGATCACATAGGACGCGCGTATCCGCTTGAGGGTGTCGGAGCGCAGGTCGGCCAGCGCGAGTTCGACGCATGAGTCCTGATTGACGGCGCGCAGGCATTCGTGTTCGAGGAGCAGCTGGACGTTGTCAAACCGGGCCACCCCCTCGCGCAGGACCTCGTCGACCGCGGGTTGATAGATGAACTGCTGCGACGGGTGCCCACAGCCACGGGACGTGAACTTGGTGTCGATGAACGGCACCCCGTCGGCGTCGACCCAGGTCAGCGGCCGGTTCGGCAACATGTCTTGTTGCAGCCGGTCGGCCAGGCCGACGGACTGCCAGATGCGCATGACCTCTTCGTCGGTGGAGATGGCCCGCGCCCGGCTGTAGACGTCTGGATCGCGCTCGATGACGACGACCTTCAGGCCAAGTCGCCCTAGCAAATTGGCGGCCGTAGCGCCCGTCGGCCCGTAGCCGATTACCGCCACTTCGTAAGTCGAATCCTCGGTCACCGCTGTCTCGCCTTCGTGTCGGGCTTGAATCTGTAGCGATCATTACGGTAATGTAATGATCATTACGGAGTCAAGAGATCGACGGCAAGGAGTTCTCGTGGCCGAGTCGCAGGAACCCAAGAGACGCCGCCGCGTCGACGGCGAAGCATCCCGGACCCGCATCCTCGATGCGGCCACCGAGATCGCCGGCGAGCGCGGCTATGAGGGCACCAGCATCGGGCTGGTCAGCGCCAAGTGCGGCCTTCCGGCGAGTTCGATCTACTGGCACTTCAAAGACAAGGACGACCTCATCGCCGCGGTCATCGAACGCAGCTTCGCGCACGTGCTATCGGTATGGCAGATGCCCGACGAAGGCACCGCGCGCGAGCGCCTCGTCCCGGTGGTGCTGCAAATCAGCAAGGCACTGCTGAACTCCCCTGACTTCCTCCGACTCGGCCTGATGCTGGCCCTGGAAAAACGCCCGATCGAGCCGCGGGCACGGGCGATGTTCATCGATGTCCGAGAGCAGATGTATTCGACGCTCTGCACCACGGTGCGCGAGCTCTTTCCCGATTTGACCGACGCGCAGGTGTACCAATTGGCGACCTATGCGATCGCAGGCGCCGATGGGCTGTTCATCGCCAAGGAGCTCGGCGGTGACTCCATTGACGTCCAGGCGCTGTTCGAGATGCACGCGGCCGCCCTGCTCGATAGCGCTGCGCGCATGATCGCTGAGAAGGACGCGCCGTGACGTCCGCACGGTGGCCGGTGGCCATCATCGGCGCCAACTGGGTAACGCTGCGCGACAATGGGATACGCGCGGTCGACTTGACTCCCACCGCTACCGGGCCACTCTGCGTGCCGGCGGTCAATCTTGACGACAATCTGGACGCGCCACACCTCAGCATGGGCAGCGCCGCCATTCAGGCGACGGTCCCCATCGTCGCGGCGGTGAGCTCAGCCGGGATCTTGCCCTACGCCGAGGTCGTCTCGTCGATCTCTGCGAAATCCGCGGGACCCGAAATGCGCGCCAACATCGACGACTTCCTCGAAACCACCGAAGCCGCACTGCAAGTCGTCGGCGGCGCACAACGCGGTAAGGCCGTGATGATCCTCAGCCCCGCCGATCCCCCTGCGCCCATGCGCCACACGGTGTACTGCCTCGTCGACGGCGACGCTGACCACCGATCGATCGAGCAGGCCATTTTCGAGATGGTCGACCGGGTGGCAACCTACGCGCCGGGCTACCGCCTCAGGCAGGACGTGCAGTTTGAGGTCTTCGGCCCCGACCACCCGCTCTACATCCCCGAAACCGGCAAGTTCATCGGCACCCGCGTCACCGCGCTGCTGGAAGCCGACACCGACATCGTGATCTCTGCCGCCAAAGCCACCGCCGACCGTTTAGCCGAAACTGCCCAAGCTCCAACATGATCCAGCATCTCTACGTCAGCGACGTCACCTTGCGCGACGGCATGCATGCGGTCCGCCACCAGTACACCATCGAGCAAGCCACCGCGATCGCGGCTGCCCTCGACGCGGCCGGCGTCGATTCGATCGAGGTCGCGCATGGGGACGGGCTGTCCGGTTCGAGCTGCGTGTACGGATTCGGGGCACACACCGATGTGGAATGGATCGAAGCCGTGGCCGCGGTGATCGGTACCGCAAAGATCGCGACGCTCCTGTTGCCCGGCGTCGGTCGCCTCCGCGATCTCGAAGACGCGCATCGTGCGGGCGCGAGCGTCGTGCGCATCGGCACGCATTGCACCGAAGCCGACATCTCCGCCCGCTACCTCGCGACCGCCCGCGACCTGGGCATGGACGCGGTCGGCTTCCTCATGATGAGCCACATGGCGGAACCATCACGGCTGGCTAGCCAAGGCAAGCTCATGGAGGGTTATGGGGCGACATGTGTGTACGTCGTCGACTCGGGCGGGGCCATGACGATGCACGACGTCGCCACCCGGGTCGACGCTCTGCGCCAAAGCTTGCTTCCATCAACGGAAATCGGGATTCACGCCCATCACAACCTGGCACTCGGAGTGGCCAACTCGATCACCGCAGTCGAACATGGCGCATCCCGGGTCGACGCCTCGTTGGCGGGCATGGGCGCCGGTGCCGGCAACGCGCCGCTGGAGGCGTTCATCGCGGCGGCAACCAAGCTCGGCTGGCAGCACGACTGCGACCTCCATCGACTGCAAGACGCCGCCGACGACCTGGTCCGGCCGCTGCAAGACCGTCCCGTCCGCGTCGACCGGGAAACCCTGACCCTCGGCTACGCCGGCGTCTACTCCAGTTTTCTGCGCCACGCGGAAGCGGTGGCCGCCAGATTCAACGTCGACGCCCGAATTCTGCTCGAAGAGGCGGGTCGGCGCGGCATGGTCGGCGGTCAGGAGGACATGCTGATCGACGTCGCACTCGACCTCACCGGTGACGTCAGCGCGTAACCGCGAGTACGGCTTCCGCGAGTTCGGGCCGGCATACAACGAGATCCGGCAACTTCGGGTCGGGCTGGTTGTACACCAGCGGGGACCCGTCAATGCGGGAGGTGTGCAACCCGGAGGCCCGTGCCACCGCCACGGGTGCGGCGGAGTCCCATTCGAACTGGCCGCCGGCATGCACGTACACATCGGACAGCCCTTGGACGATCGAGGCGACTTTGGCTCCGGCGGAGCCCATTTCCACCAGCACTCCGTCCAGCGCATCCCGCACGTTCAAGGCGACGGCGGGCGGTCGGGTGCGCGACACCACGATGCGCGGCTTGCCCGGCGCGGCGGGAGGCGAATCCACAGCGGGAGTCGCCAGCGTGATGCCCTGGGCCGGTAGCGCCACGGCACCCGCGATCAGCTCACCGGACTGCCAGAGTGCGACATGCACCGCCCAGTCGTCGCGCCCAAGCTCGGAGAATTCCCGCGTGCCGTCCAGCGGATCGACGATCCAGACCCGGTCCGAGCGCAGTCGCACCGGGTCGTCGGCGCCCTCCTCGGACAGCACCGCATCGCCCGGCCGCTCGGCGGCAAGCGCCTCCAGCAGAAACTCGTGGGATCGCTTGTCCCCCGCGGCTTTCCGGTCACCCGCTGCCGCATCGGAGAACTCCTCCCGAACCCTTAGCAGAAGTCGGCCGGCCTCGGTGGCCAACCGCGCGGCCAGGTCATGATCATTCATCGGCAATTCCAGCAATCCTCAATAATGTTGGCAGCGATGACCAACTTTACCCTGTCAGACCTTTTGCGGCTAACCCCCACAGCGGAATGATCTCACCCGTAATCTGGTGACCGTGAGCGGCAACGCCAACGTTTCTTTAGTGAGGCGGTTGCGGCACACCTCGCGGGGGCGTTTGATCGGGGCCGGCATCGTGACGGCCATGGTGCTGGTAGGGGTCCTCATCGTGGTGGGCGTGCAGCTGATCCGCGGCCATCAGAGCCCGGCACCCAGCAGTGCGCCGTCAGCGCCGGAGAGCTTCGCCATCCCGGGCTGCTACAACCCGTCGGTTCCGCCGGTCGCCCGCCCGAGGAAGCTCAACGTGCTGGGTTGCGCGAGTGTCGCCGTGGCGCTGCAGGACATGTCGTGGAGCTCCTGGGGACCGCAAGGTGCCGACGGGACCGGCACAGCGTTGTTCAAGCTCTGTGATCCGAATTGTGCTGCGGGATCTCAGCTGACCGAACCGGTGGTGGTGCACGCGTGGAATCCGCAGCAGCCGCGGCGCGAGGCGATCTGCCAGACCGGCCTGGAGATTTACGCCGACATGATCCTGGCCTTCCCCAAAGGCGTTCCGCCGCCGACGGTGCAGAAAATGAACGGCCAGTACAACGGAGCGCCGGCCGTGCACTTCGCCAACTACTCGAGCGGCGACACGCGCGGCACCCAATTCCTCGGCTACACGTTCTGCAATTAGCCGGCGCGAATTGTCTTGCGAGGGGCCACACTTGATGGCGGCGACCCGCGTCGCCCGGCTTCGCCGCCCTCGCGATCGCCGCTAGACCTCGATGACGACAGCGCCACCCTGGCCGCCGCCGGCACACATGGCCGCGACGCCGATGCCGCCGCCGCGACGGGCGAGCTCGTAGGCCAACGTCGTCACCATGCGGGCACCGGAAGCCGCGATCGGGTGGCCGAGGCTGCAGCCGCTCCCGGAGAAGTTCACCTTCTCCTCGTCGATCCTGTATTCGCGGCACGCCGCGATCGGCACGGAGGCGAACGCCTCATTGATCTCCCACAGCGCAACGTCGCCCGGTGACAGCCCGGCGCGGTCCAGCACCTTGCCGATGACCTTGACCGCACCGAGACCGCAGTCCCGCGCCGGCACGCCCGCGGCGGCCCAGGCCTTGACGGTGCCCATCACGCTGAGCTTGTTGGCCGCGGCGTAGTCGCTGTCGACGAGCCCGACCGCGGCCGCGGCGTCGTTGGTGCCACTGCTGTTGCCCGCGGTGATCGAGAAGCCCTCGATCTCAGGGTGCAAGACCTTGAGTCCGGCCAGCTTCTCGACGGTGGTGTCGCGGCGCGGATGCTCATCGACGGAGAAGTCGGTGATCGAGCCGTCGAACTGGGTGATCTTCAACGGCAGGATCTCGTCGGCGAACTTGCCGGCATCCTGCGCCGCGATGGCGCGCTGGTGCGAACGGGCCGCCCAGGCGTCCATCTCCTCGCGAGTGATGCCGACGGACTGCGCGGTGTTCCAGCCCACGGTGATGGACATATCCTTGGCGGGCGCATCGGGCGTCTCCACGTGCGTCGGCGGTATCCAGCGTTCTTCGAACTGCAGCTCGGGGCCCGGAATCCGCCAGTTGGTCAGCGGCGTCATCGACAGCGACTGCACGCCGCCCGCGATGAGAACGCGCTCCATGCCGGAGCCGATCTGGGCGGCGGCGTTGCCGATGGCCGTGAGGCTGCCCGCGCAGTGCCGGTTAACCGACTGACCTGGAACGTGCTCAAGGCCCGTCGCGGTCGCCGCATAGCGCGCCAAATCACCACCGCCATAATGAGATTCGGCGAAGATAATGTCATCGATGTCTGCGGGGTCGACTCCCGACCGGCGGACCACCTCGGGCAGCACGGCGGTGATCAGGGTCTCGGGCGGCGTGTTGACCAGCGTCCCCTTGAACGAACGGCCGATCGCAGTCCGGACGGCTCCGACAATGACGGGTGTTCCCATGTTCTCAACCTCGTTGTTGTGGGCGGTCAGACGCCGCGAATCGTATCAAATACTGTATAGACAATAGTAATGGTCTAAGTACAGGTAGTCGGGCTCCTGTGATGGCGCTAACAATTAAGCGGTTCGTGTAATTACGGAGGCCAACCCCGTGAAGACCAAAGGTGCGCTGCTCTGGGGGCTCAACGAGCCATGGTCGCCGGCATCATCACCGAGGTCGGAGCGGGCGTCGCGAACCTGGCCGTCGGCGATCACGTCGTCCTGTCCTTCATCCCGTCCTGCGGGAAATGCACGCCGTGCCAGACGGGACTGCGCAACCTCTGCGACCTCGGCATGGGTCGCGGTCATCGGCACCGGCGGCGTCGGCGTCGGCGCGTTACAGGGCGCCTGCATCGCCGGCGCCCGACGCATCTTCGCCGTCGATCCCTACGAGTGGAAGCAGGAGCAGGCGCTCAAGTTCGGCGCCACGGCGGCTTTCGCGGACGTGGACAGCGCCGCTGCCGATATCGCGCAGGCGACGCGAGGATTCATGTGCCACAAGGTGATCGTCACCGTGGGCCACGTGGAGGGTAAGGACGTCGAATCGTGGATGGGGCTGACGGCCAAGGGCGGGGTGTGCTGCCTCACCGGCATGGCCGGCGTGTTGGCCAACGACGTCACCCTCAATTTGGCGGGGTTATCGCTGTTGCAGAAACGCTTGCAGGGCAGCATCTTTGGGGCGGCAACCCGCAACGCGACATCCCCGCGATCCTCGAGCTCTAGACGGGGGTCAGCTCAACCTCGACGACATGGTGACCCGCGAGTACTCGCGCAGATCAACGACGGCTATCGCGACATGCTCGAGGGCCGCAACATCCGCGGTGTCATCCGCTATACCGACGCCGACCGCGCACACCGGTGCGCGGCTAGCCGCACACCCGCGCGCAATGGGCACAATGGGCTGATGACAACCAGACCGCTCGCCGTCCGTGACGCCACCCCGCAACTCGCCTACCGTGTCGCGGCGATGCTGCTCGGCATCGGCACGCTGCACTTTGTTGCGCCCAAACCGTTCGACTCCATCATTCCGGTCGAGCTGCCGGGCAGCCCGCGGCTCTACACCTACGGGTCGGGCGTCGCCGAGCTGGCGATTGGGGCCCTCCTGGTGCCGCGGCGCACCCGGCGAGCCGCCGCGCTGGCCGCCGCCGTCCTCTTCGTCGGGGTCTTCCCGGGCAACGTCAACATGTGCCGGTTGTGGTGGGACAGACCGTGGCCGATGCGGATCCTCGCCCTGGCCCGGCTGCCGCTGCAGATTCCCATGGTCACCACCGCGCTCAAGATCCGGCGCAACAGCTGACGTGCCGGAGCGACGTTCGCCGTGAGCACGGCAGCCATCGCCACGGCGCTCGCGCTGGCGGCCGCCTTGATGGTGGGCGCCGGCGACGTCGTCCAGCAGCAGTCCGCCCAACAGGTCACCGATAAGCCGGTCGGCACCGTCGCCCTGTTCCGGCGGCTGCTGCGCGACCGGCGATGGTGGGCGGGCAGCCTGGTGGCCGGCGCCGGGTTCGGGTTCCAGGCCGCGGCCCTGGGCCTAGGTTCGGTGGTGCTGGTGCAGGCGCTGCTGGTGACGTCGCTGCTGTTCGCATTGCTCATCAGCGCGCGGGTGAGCCGCCGCAGAATCACGCGTCCGCAAGGGATTTGGGCGATCTTGCTCGCCGTCGCGGTGGCGGTCGTGGTGACGGTCGGCGACCCGCAGCAGGGCACCCCGCGGGGGTCGCCGCAGACCTGGACCATCGTGGCGCTGGTCATGGGTCCCGCGCTGGTCCTGTGCGTGATCGGCGCGCGGATGTTCCCGGGTTCGGTGGGCGCCGTGTTGCTGGGGCTGATGTCCGGCTCGCTGTGGGGGCTGTTCGCGGTGTTGACCAAAGGCGTCGTCGACCAACTCGGCCGCGGCGTCCCCGCGTTGCTGCGCACACCCGAGCTGTACGTGTGGGTGGTGCTCGCCATCGCGGCCACGGCCTGGGAGCAATCGGCGTTTCGGGCCGGCCCGCTCACCGCGTCGCTCCCGGCGGTCACCGTCGCCGAGCCAATCATCGGATCGGTGCTCGGTATCACCGTGCTGGGTGAGACGCTGCACACCGACGACGCGGGCTGGGTGGCCTTGGGTCTCTCTGTGGGCCTGATGGCGGCGGCGACGGTGGCGTTGGCTCACAGTCAAGCCGGTTATGCCCCGTCATCCGACGAAAAGCCTTCTCCGGCAAGGGAGAGCGCCTGACCTCAGCCCGGGCGTGAGCCTACCCGGTGCGCGGTACCGTCGGGGTCGAGGTAGGCGAATTCCCGCAAGCCGTACGGTGTGTCCCGCGGAGCGATCAGGCGGCCCCCGAGGTTTTCCAGCGCCGCCCACTCCACATAGAGTTGATCGGCATCACTGACGTAGAAGTACACACTGGCAGCGGTGCGCAACGGGTCGTGTTCGGCCCATTCGGTGAGGTGGATCGACACAGACCCGCGATCGGCGAATCCGTACCGTTCGGGGCCCTCGTATCCGCGGACGTCGAAGCCGAGCCGGCGGTAACGGCCGAGCGCGACATCTAAGTCTCGAACGGGGACGATCGGCGATACCGAGGTGAAGTCGACTGCGGACATACGGTGAAGATAACCGCTAAGCCCTCGCGGGGTGCTTGCTGCCGCCGTGTAACGACTGAGAAGTGTTGGGCCGCTCAGCTACTGGCAGCGTGCTGCACCCGGCGAGCCACCTCGCCGTACCGTTCGAAGCGCTCCTGATCTGCGACCGAGTTGTACAGCACCAACCGCGTCGCCGCTCCGGCATATTTCTCGATCAACGCGTCGGCCAGCTCATCCCAAGTCGCCTCAGTCGCGAAGACCGCGATGTGATCGTCGCTGACCTGGGCCGCCATCGCGGCGAAGTCGCCGGCCTTCTGCTTCTCCCGGATCCGGGCAGTCGTGCCCTCGAAACCCGCCTCGTCCCAGATGAACGCGTAGTTGGGCGTGCTGCCGTAGAAGGCCATGCTGGCGCGCACGACTTCGCGTTGCCTGGCGCGCTCTTCGTCGGTGTCGCCGACGATCGTCATGACGGGCACGATGACCGCGATGTCCGACAGTGAACGGCCCGCCTTCGCCGCCCCTTCACCGACCGTCGGAAGGACGTGACGGGCCAGGTAGCCCGGTTCGCCGAGCGGGTGGACGTGAACTCCGTCGGCCACTTCGCCCGCCATCCGCAGCATCCAGGGATTGACCGCGGCGATATCGACTTTCGGGTCGGGAGCGTCGATGGGCCCCGGGCTCCACTGCGGGGTGATGAAGTCGAGATCGTAGAAGTCGCCGTGGTGGTCAAGGGTCCCGGAGCGAAACGCCGCGAAGCAGGCCTTGACGGCGAGCAAGTAGTCGCGCAGTCGGGGCCCGGGCCGCTCGAAGGCCGTGCCGTAGCGCCGCACCACGTGTGTGCGCACCTGGGTACCGAGGCCCAGTCGGAACTTGCCCGCGGTGGCTTCCTGCAGTTCCCACGCCGCGGCGGCGGTGACGAAAGGACTGCGCGGGAAGGCCACCGCGACGCCCGTCGACAATTCGAGATCGGGCGCGGCCTGCGACGCTACGGCGGCATTCAGGTATGCGGTGCGGCCGGTCTCGGTGAACAACAAGCCGGAGAAGCCGACGGATTGCGTCCGACGGGCGAGCTCACCGATGTGGCCGAGCGGCTGGGGAATCGTCATCGCGTCGACATGCATGGTGGGAGCGTACGTCGGGCGAGGCTGGGCGCTGCAGTCAGCGTTTCGTCGGCCGCCGGCTCATCGGCGCGGTGAAACCCTCGGTGTCATCGAAGAACGCCCATCGCCCGTCGTCGTTGACCTCCATGCGCCAGCCCAGCTCGGTGCTGTCGCCGACCGAGTCGACGAACCAGGCGTGCGCGGCCTCCGCGTTGGCGAAGTTCTTCGTCGCGACGACCCGGCCACGTGGGTCGATAGCGCGGAACTCAGGCATGGGTCTGATTATCCCCGCCCGCGGGCTTTCAATCGCGGGAATGGCCCATTTGCCGGTAAACCCCTGGTTACACGGTGCGGGCCAGCCGGCCCGCGAGTATCTCGGCAAACCGCGCCGGATCGTCGAGCGCGCCGCCCTCGGCGAGAAGTGCTGTGCCGTAGAGCAATTCCGCGGTTTCGGCGACCTCAGCGAGCGCAGCGTCGTCGGCCGCGTTCTTTTGCGCCTGGCGCAGGCCGGTGACGAGCGGGTGGTTGGGGTTGAGCTCGAGGATCCGCTTGCCCACCGGGATGTTTTGCCCGGACGCGCGGTACATGCGCGCGAGGGCCGGTGTGATGCCGAAGGCGTCGGTGATCAGGCAGGCGGGCGAGTCCGTCAGGCGATTGGACAGCCGAACCTCCTTGACGTGGTCGCTGAGGGTCTCCTTCAGCCAGGTGAGCAGGTCGGCGAACTCCTTCTGCTGCTCCTCGCGCTCGGCTTCGCTCTCTTCGCCGTCGGCGCTGAGGTCCACCTCGCCCTTGGCGATGGACTGCAGTGGCTTGCCGTCGAACTCGGTCACGGTGCCCACCCAGACCTCGTCGACCGGGTCGGTGAGCAGCAGCACCTCGTAGCCCTTGGCTTGGAACGCCTCGAGGTGCGGCGACTTCAGGATCTGCTGGCGCGACTCCCCCGTCGCGTAAAAGATCTGCGTCTGGCCCTCCTTCATGCGCTCCACGTACTCGGCGAGCGTGGTGGCCTCCTCCTCGCTGTGGGTGGAGGCGAACGAGGAGACCTGCAGCAGCGTCTCCTGGTTGTCGAAGTCGTTGAGCAGGCCCTCCTTGACCACCCGGCCGAATTGGGTCCAGAAGGTGCGATAGTCCTCGGCGCGCTCGGACTGCAGATCTTTGATCGTGGAGAGGACCTTCTTGGTCAGCCGGCGCCGGATGGCCTTGATCTGCCGGTCCTGTTGCAGGATCTCGCGCGAGACGTTGAGCGACATGTCCTGCGCGTCAACGACTCCCTTGACGAAGCGCAGGTACTCGG
The DNA here is from genome assembly GCF_035617725.1 of Mycobacterium sp. 94-17. NCBI lineage: Bacteria > Bacillati > Actinomycetota > Actinomycetes > Mycobacteriales > Mycobacteriaceae > Mycobacterium > Mycobacterium sp. 94-17. The sequence goes on along the minus strand of NZ_JAPIYN010000020.1, from coordinate 44,897 downwards.
GCATGAGCTCGTCGCAGTCGCCCATGATGAACACGCGCTTGACGTAGAGCTGGATGCCGGTGTGGGCGTCCCGGTTGAACAGGTCGAACGGGGCGTGCGACGGGATGAACAGCAAGGCCTGGTATTCGAACGTGCCCTCGGCGCGCATCGAGATGATCTCGAGCGGGTCGTCCCACGCGTGCGCGATGTGCTTGTAGAACTCGTTGTACTCCTCCTCGGAGACCTCTTCTTTGGGCCTCGCCCACAGGGCTTTCATCGAGTTGAGGGTCTCGGTCTCGATGGTGACGGTCTCTTCGCCGCCCTCTTCCGTGGCGGGAGTGGTCCGCACGACCTCCATCCGGATGGGCCAGGCGATGAAGTCGGAGTACTTCTTGACCAGGCTGCGGATCTTGAAATCGGCGGTGTAGTCGTGCAGCTCGTCCTCGGCGTCCTCGGGCTTGAGGTGCAGGATGACCGACGTCCCCTGCGGGGCGTCGTCGACCGATTCGATGGTGTAGGTGCCCTCGCCGGTCGATTCCCACTTGGTGGCGTCGCTCTCGCCGGCCTTGCGGGTGAGCAGTTCTACCTTGTCGGCCACCATGAAGCTCGAATAAAAACCGATGCCGAATTGACCGATGAGTTCCTCGGAGGCGGCCTCGTTCTTGGCGTTCTTGGCCTCGCGCAGCTGCTTGCGCAGCTCGGCGGTGCCGGACTTGGCCAGGGTGCCGATCAGGTCAACCACTTCGGCGCGGGTCATTCCGATGCCGTTGTCGCGGACGGTCAGAGTGCGCGCGTCCTTGTCGACGTCGATCTCGATGTGCAGGTCGGACGTGTCGACCTCGAGGTCCTTGTTCCGGAACGCTTCGAGGCGGAGCTTGTCCAAGGCGTCCGACGCGTTGGAAATCAATTCCCGCAGGAACGAGTCCTTGTTCGAGTAGACGGAGTGGACCATCAGATCCAACAGTTGCCGAGCCTCTGCCTGAAACTCCAACTGCTCAACGTGCGTGCTCATGACATTCCCTTCGAAAAAATGACGTTTCAAATTTACCGAGCCGCCGGCGAGTGGTGAGCGGTGGGCCTGTGCTCTTTCGGGGTTTCCGGCTCTAGGCTGACTAGATGTCTGTTGCTCGACGCGAACGTGCCGCCCTGGTGGAGACCATGCGTGACGTAGGGCCCGATGCGCCCACCCTGTGCGAGGGCTGGACGGTGCGGGACCTGGCCGCCCACCTGGTGATCCGTGAGTACCGGCCCGACGCGACGCCCGGCATCCTGATTCCCTTCTTCGCCTCCCACACCGAAAAGGTGCAGGAAAAGGTGGCCGCGGAGACCGGGTGGGACGAGTTGATCGGCAAGGTTGCCGCCGGCCCGCCGGTCTACTCGCCGTTCAAACTGCTCGACCCGGTGGCCAACGTGGCCGAGATGTTCATCCACCACGAGGATGTGCGCCGCGCGCAGCCGGGCTGGCAGCCGCGCTCTCTGGAGCCCGCGCTGGCCAAGATGCTGCGGCGCACCCTGCCGTTGATGGCCCGGCTCACGCTCGCCAAGACGCCCGGCCGGGTGGCGTTGCGTACGGCGGAAGGCAAGACGGTGCTCACCGCCGGTCACGGGCCGGCGGTGACGGTGACCGGGGCGCCCGAGGAGCTACTGCTGTTCGCCGTGGGGCGCCAGGCGAAGGTGGATTTCGAGGGCGAGGCCGCAGCGGTGCAGGCCGTCCTTGATGCGCCCAAAGGGTTGTAGGGGCTGCGGCGCCGGCGTTGTTGGCGTCCGGGCGCCGGGCTTCGGGCGCCGGGCTTTCGGGCTCCGGGCTCCGGCTCCGGGCTCCGGGCTCCGGGCTCCGGGCTCCGGGCTCCGGCAGGGATATGCGCAATCTCAAACGTGATAGCGCATGCGCTATCACGTTTGAGGGGATCGTGGTGACCCCGAGGCCCAGCGGTCACCCGAATGCCGCGCGCAGGTCCTTCTTGATCACCTTGCCGAACTGATTGCGCGGCAGCGTCTCGACGACCTCTAGGCGCTCGGGGTGTTTGAATCTGCTCAGGCCTCGTGATTGGCAATGCCGCACAAGGGATTCCAGCGTTACGACACCGGCGGCCGTGGGGACGACGACGGCGCAGACGCGTTCGCCGGTGCGCGGGTCCGGAACGCCGATGACTGCGACATCGGCGACGTCGGGATGGGTGGCCAGCGCGTTCTCGATTTCCAGGGCCGAGATGTTCTCCGCGTTGCGGATGATCGCGTCCTTGGTGCGGCCAGTGACGCGGACGTTGCCGCCGGCGTCGACCAGGCCGAGATCTCCTGTGCGCAACCAGCCGTCGCAGTCAAACGCATCGGCGTCAAGCGCCGGGTCGGTGTAGCCGAGGAAGCACTGGGGCCCCTTGAGCTGCAGCTCCCCTTCCCTCCCGGCGCCCAGTTCGGCACCGTGACCGTCGACCACGCGGACCTCGACGCCGAGCACCGGCGGCCCGACCGTGTGGTCGAGGACCTCGGGCGCCGCCGTCAGCGGGGGCGAGGTTGCGCAGGGAAACTCGGTCATCCCCCAGGCGTTCGCGATGCCGGCCAGCCCGAAGGTTTCGCGCACCTGACGCCCCAGTTCGGCGGTGACGGGCGCGCCTCCCGCCAAGCAGCCCCGGACCGAGGGAAACAGCGGCCGAACACCTTGCGCCCGTTGGGCTTCCAGGAAGGCGACGAAGAACGGGGTCGCGGTGCCCAGGAACGTCGGATTGTGCGCGGCGATGGCCCACGGCGTGGTGGCCGGATCGAACGTCTCGAACAGGACCAACCGCATGCCGGTCTGTAGGGCGGTGGCCAGCGTCGCGGCGCCACCGATATGCGCGATCGGGAAGGCGATCGGGTCCACGTCGTTGCTGGTGGCACCCACCATGCCTACCACTCCCGCCGAGCCGGCGATGACCGACGCATCGGTGTGACGAATCCCCTTGGGGTCGGCGGTGGTTCCCGAGGAGTAGTAGATCCAACGAGCGTCGTCGGCGCGGCGCGGCGGCGCCGGGAGGGCCGTGGCGTCGGCACCGGGTAGCCGCAGCTCGCCGGCGGCCGGCGGCGTGGCCAGGTCGAGGGTGATGACCTCGAAGCCCGCTTCCCCCGACAATCCCCTGGCCAGCCCGCCGTGGTCGAATCCTCGCCAAAACTCCGGTGTCACAAAGAATTCGGTGTCCAGCTGGGCGGTGATGAAGCCGACTTCACGTTCCCGCAGAATCGGGATGATCGGATTCTGCACCGCCCCGAGGCGGCCGAGTGCGGCCATCACCACCATGGTTTCCAGCGTGGTGGGCAGCTGCCAGGACACGACGGTTCCCGCCCGGATCCCCCGGTCCGAGAGGGCGGCTGCGGTCACGCAGGCGGCGTCGTGCAGTTCGCGGGCGGTCAGGCTGCGTCCGTATTCGTCGGCGAGCAGCGGGCGGCTCGATCCACGCCGTGCCGCGTCGGCGATCAACGCCCAAAACGTCACCACGCCTGCCCCTTTCGGGCTCATCCGGCCGACGGATCGGTGGAGGGCGGATGAAAACCCGGCTGCGCGATCGCGACGGACACGCCGGTGCCGATCGGCCCCTTTGCGTCCACCAGGACCGCCGAGCCGCTGGCCACCCCGTCGTCGCTGTGATGCGTCAGCGAGGCGAGGCCGATATGGTCGCCCACCGGCAGTCGGCTGAGCGTGAGCGTGTAGTCGACATTGATGAACTGCAGGGAGTTGGTGCCCCAGTTGGCAATCGAAGCCGTGATGTCGCCGGCCATCGCCACGCGGGTGAAGGCGGTGAGCGGTTCGTCGTCGATCAACGGTCGCGTCTCGTGTATCCACGTGTACTTCGGGCCGTCGGTAAGGGGCCAATCCGGATCGGGGTTCTGCACGTCGGCGCCCCAACCGTAGGTCCGCATGAACAGCGTCGAGTAGACCTCGTCCAGCGGGATCGGGGGCATCTGCACCGGCGGCGACCAGACGCGCCCGTCGGGCTGCGCGCCGCGCCGGAGAAACAGTGCGCTCGCCTGCGCCACCGCGGCGCCGTCCTGGATGATCACGGCGTCGACCAGCCGCAACCGACGCCGGTCCTGCCGCACCTGCGTGTGCACCTCGAGCGGCGCGAGCGCCGTGGGCCGGGGCAGATCGACGGTCAGCCGCGCCGGTTGCAGCTGCGCATCGCCGGCCGCATCCTCGACCGCCCACGCCAGGAGTCCACCGACGACATGGCCACTGAGCGACAGGCCCCAGCCGCCGCGCGCGATTGTGGTTGGCAGGAAGCGATTTTCGTCGCGCACGAAGTACGGCGCCGGTGCTGCCCATAGGGCTGCGTCCGGCACGATATCGGGCTCGGCCACTGCATGCCCCTCCGCGTGATGGGATTGCGGCTCTGCTGAGGACCGCAACTGTGGATCTTACAGTTGCACTTCCAGTCAGCCGATTGACGTGCCCACCAGATGGCCGATGGCATAGGTGACCGCCAATGCCAGGCCGCCGCCGACCGCGTTGCGCAACATCGCGCGGCCCCGCGGCGCCCCGCCCAGGCCGGCCGAGACCGCGCCGGTGACGACCAGCGCGAAAAGGACAGCGGTGACGGTGACAGGGATCCTCCACGTCGGCGACGGGGCCAGGATTGCGATCAACGGCAACAGGGCGCCGAGGGCAAACGAGAGCGCCGACGACGCCGCCGCCTGCCAGGGGTTGGTCAGCGCCTCGGGATTGATGCCCAGCTCGACCTCGGCATGGGCGAGCAGCGGATTGTGGTCGGTCAGTTCCTCGGCCACAGTGCGCGCGGTCGCCGGCGTCAGGCCTTTGGCCTCGTACAGCGCGGCAAGCTCGTCGAGTTCGGCGGCGGGGTCTTCCCGCAATTCGCGACGCTCCTGGCTCAACAGCGCCTTTTCCGCGTCGCGCTGGGTGCTGACGGAAACGTATTCGCCCAACGCCATCGATACGGCTCCCGCGACCAGTCCGGCGCTCCCTGCGGTCAAGATCGGCACCCGTTCGGCGGCGGCCGCGGCGACTCCGACGACGATGCCCGCGGTGGAGACGATCCCGTCATTGGCGCCCAGGACGCCCGCACGCAGCCAATTCAGCTTCGACGACACCGATCCGACGTGGGGTTCGTGCGGGTGCGACGCTCTGGGCACGGCCGCCACCATATAAAGGAAAACCCGGCCGGGCCAGCCAACGTAGCCTGCCCAAACGGGGCCGCCCGCCGGGTGACGGCGGCCCCGATCGCGGCCGGAAGGCGGGGCCACCCAGAAGTTCCGCATGGGCGCTACACAGCCAGTCCATAGGAAAGCTATCTAGCGTCTTGATGGTGACGGGGGTTCATCGGAACTTCGGTGCAAGAAATCTTTAGTGGATAGGTGAAGCATCATGAAGGTGAAGCAACTTGTCGGAGGGGTGACCATCGCCGGAGCGCTCAGCGCTGCGACGCTGGGAATGGGCGCCGGGTTTGCCAACGCCGCTCCAGGCGGGCCACAGCCGGGTAATCACGGCGGACCTGCACCCGTGGGCGTGCACGCCCCCACTGCTCCTGGTGGTCCCGGTGGTCCGGGCGGTCCGGGTGGTCCGGGTGGTCCCGGTGGTCCCGGCGGTCCCCCGCCCGGCGGCCCCGGCGGCCCGGGTGGACCCGGCGGCCACCCCGGCGGACCTGGTGGTCCCGGTGGACCTGGTGGGCCCGGCTGGCCGGGCGATCACCCAGGCGGCCCCGGCGGCCCCGGCGGACCGGGCGGTCACCCCGGTGGGCCCGGCTGGCCGGGCGATCACCCCGGCGGCCCCGGCGGCCCCGGTGGCCCGTGGCATGGGGACGCCCAGCGTGGCTACTTCCGCGGAGCGCCTTGGGGCGATGGGCCTGGCCCGTGGGGTCCCGGCGCGCCGCCGCCGCCGGCCTGGAATCGGCCGCTCCCCCCGCCCGGTGGGCAGTGGGGCTACGGCCCGATCAACTACTGGGGCTACAACGAGACTCCGTACTGGAACCCCGGATTCAACCAATGGGGATTTGACTTCTTCGGAGTGTGGATCCCGCTGTGATCGATAGGTGATAAGACGCCGGCTTCGCCGATTGGCGAAGCCGGCGTCGTCGCTTGTATAGCGTTAGAGCCGAGCGTTTTTCACGCCCGCACCGGATTCAGCTCTTGACGCCGACCGTCAACAGGTCGGGCACCAGCGCCGTCCGCACCGGTCGCGGGATCCGATGCTGATCGGTGACCGCAAACCCGGCGTTTTCGAACAGCGTCCGCATCTCGGGCGGCGACGCGTTGTGTTGCGGCTTCCAGCGAGAGTCCGCGGATGACTGCAGCCGCGGTTGCCGCGTGCTCAGCGCCGAGACGGCCACCAGGCCGCCGGGCGCCAGTACGCGATGGAACTCCCGCAGCGCGGCCGGCTGGTCGAAGAAGTGGAATGCCGAGGTCGTCACGACGGCATCGAGGGCGCCGTCGTCGAACGGGAGCTGCTCTGCCGGGCCGTGCAACCACTGCACCCGGTTGGACCTGGCGCGAGCCTGGCCGAGCATGCCGTCGGACATGTCGACGCCATAGATCTTGTCGGGCTGCAGTTCACGCTGAATCCGGTCGCTCAAAATCCCCGTGCCACAAGCGATGTCGGCGATCTTGCGGGCGCCGTGGTGACGCAGCTGGGCTATCACCTCGTTGTGTGGAGGGCGATAGACCCACTGCTGCAGGAACGGCAGGTCGTACGCCGGGGCGAGGAAGCTCCACAACCGCGTGACTGCGTCGTTGAGTCCTCGTCGCTGCGGTGCCGTCATTTGCTCAGCACCGAGCTGTGGTAGGTGGTGTCGGCCATTGACACGGAGTCGTTGGCCTGCGGGATCGCATCGAGACCGGCGTCGGCCAACAGCCGGCTCATCCTAATGCTGTCGGACTGCCATCCCCGCTCATCCAGATAGGCGGCGACGTCATTGCGCTCACCCTGATAGCCGAGCTCGCCGAAGTCCAGGTCGAAGCCGTGCTCACGCCACTTCGCGGTGGCTTTGCTCATCGTCTCCTGGGCTTTCTCGGTGTCTACCTCGGACATGTTCGGAATAGCTTCGCACGCGAGCCGGCTGCCGTCAGCGCTGAGTGCGGTGATGTTGTCCAGCAGGCGATCCTGCGCCTCCGGCGGCAGGTAGCCTAACAGCCCCTCTGCGATCCACGCCGTGGGCTGACTTGCGTCAAAACCAGTTTCCGACAGGACTTTTGGCCAGTCGTCGCGCAGATCGACGGCGACAGTGCGCAGCCGCGCCCGTGGGGTGGCGCCCAACTCGGCCAGCGTGGCGGCCTTGAACTCGATGACCCGCGGCTGGTCGATCTCGAACACCGTCGTGCCGGCCGGCCACGCCAACCGGTAGGCACGCGCGTCCAGGCCCGACGCCAGAATCACGGCCTGCCGGATCCCGGCCTGCGTCGCGGTATGAAAGAACGAGTCGAAGAAGCGCGTCCGGACGGCCATCGCCGCGGGCATGTGTTCGAGCTTCCAGTCCGACTCGTGGTCGTCGACTTCTGCGGCCACCAGGTCGCCGGAGACCCAGCGCGTAATGAAGTCCACCCCAACGGCGCGGACCAACGGCTCGGCGAAACGGTCTTCGATCAGCGGGTTGTCAGCGTTGGTCGCGATCGCGCGGGCGGCGGCCACCATGGTCGCGGTGGCGCCCACGCTGGTCGCGAGATCCCAGGTGTCGTTGTCTGTGCGTGGCATGCGGTGTTCTCCCCCTCGGCATCACTGGTTACTTAGCCGGTATAACGACTGGGGGTGCGCGTGGAGTTCCCGCGCACCGCCGCGGCCCCGATGGGAGCCCGTCCTCGTGCCCCGTCGGCGCATTGAGGAGCCGAATTGACGGGCGCGGCTTCAGCCGATGCTCAACTCGAAGACCGGGATGAGCCGATCGGTCTTCTCCTGGTACTCTCCGAATCCAGGAGCGCGCTCGACGACGACGTCATAGACCGAATCCCGCTCCTCGCGCGGCAATTCGCGCGCGGTCGCCGACTGTGGAGCCTCCGAGCCGATCTCCACCGTCACGTGCGGGTTGGCGCGGATGTTGTGCACCCACGCAGGGTCCTTATCCCGGCCCGCCGCGGAGCCGACAATATAGATTTTGCCGTCGACGTCGAAGTAGGCCACCGGGTTGACACGTTGCGCGGCGCTGCGCGCTCCCGTCGACGTCAGTAGCAGCAGCGGGAAACCCTCGAATTGCCCGCCGACTTTGCCGCCATTGCGGCGGAATTCCTCGATATTGCTCTCGTTGAATTCACGCTCAGAACTCATCGCGTCGTCACCCATGACACCATCGTGGCATCCAAGGCGAGCCTCGACCAGGATCAGGGCGAACGGCACCCTCAAGCCCCCGGATCGCTTCAACTCTGCTCTGCCACCAAACAGGGGTTCAGTCTGCCACGCAGACCGTCAAGATTCCGTTAAGGAAGACGACGGCGGGCGTAGCCGTCAACTAGGAAGAGGCGATGGGCGACTCGGCTGATTGCGAGACGATACCGGCTTCGTTGACCGACGTCTGCAAGCGCGTCTTCCTGGGCAAGCCGATGATCACCGAAGATCTTCAGCACCAGAAGCTATCGAATACTGTTGCCCTCGGCGCGCTTTCACCCGATGCTGTCTCATCGGTCGCCTACGGACCCGAGCAAATCATGGTGGAACTACTCCCAGCCGCCGGGATGGCCGCGTTCGTGTTGTTGCTTCCCCTCACCGGCGTCATCTTGGTGATTCTGGCATTGGTGGCCGCGTCGTATCGCCAGGTGGTGATGGCTTACACCCGGGCCGGCGGCTCCTATATCGTCGCACGCGAGAACTTCGGCCCCCGGATCGCCCAAATCGCGGCCGCAGCGCTGCTGATCGACTATGTCGTCACAGTCGCAATCCAATGCGCCGCGGGCACTGTGGCGGTCGCATCGGCGATACCCGCGTTGGGCCCCTACAGCCTGGAAATCACCATCGGGTCGGTGCTCGTCTTTTCCTTCTTGAACCTGCGTGGGTTGCGTGAGGCGGGCCGGACATTTGCTGTGCCCACCTACGCCTTCATATCGATGCTGACGCTCGTGGTAGTGGTCGGCCTTGTTCGGGAAATCTTCGGGAATTTGCCCGTATACGACGTGCAACACCTCGATGGAACGGTGCAGATCCAGCAGGGAAACGGCTTGATCATGGGTGCGACCGTTCTGGTGATACTTCGCGCCTTCGCCAACGGGGGGTCCTCCCTGACCGGGGTCGAGGCAATTTCCAACACCGTCAACCTCTTCCGCGAGCCACAAGGCATCAACGCGCGCCGTGTTCTTACCATCATGGCCTGGGTTCTCGGGATTTTGCTCGCCGGGGTCGCCTGGCTGACTTACGCCACGCACTCCGTTCCCTTTGCGGCAGGGTATCCATCGATGCTCTCCGAGGTCGGCCGCGCGGTCTTCGGCAACGGAACCATTGGAAACTTCCTTTATTTCGCGCTGCAGGCGGCGAGCGCCGCCATCCTGTACAACGGCGCCAACACCAGCTTCAACGGCTTTCCCGCGCTCGCCCACTTCGTTGCCGAGGACCGCTTTCTGCCGCGGCCGCTGATGAAACGCGGCCATCGCCTGGTGTTCTCTAACGCCATCATCGTACTCACCGTGTTGGCGGTGACATTGCTGATCGCAACGGGTGGATCGGTCAACGCGCTGGTGCCACTATTCGCGATGGGGGTATTCAGTGCCTTTGCGATGGCCGGCTTCGGAATGACGAAACATCACCTGAGGCAACGTAATCGCGGTTGGCGCTACAAGCTGGTGGTCAACTTTTCCGCCGGAGTCCTGTCGGCCCTCGTCGTCGGGATTTTCGCGACCGCCAAATTCAACGAGGGAGCCTGGCTGATCGTCGTCGTGTTTCCCGCCCTGGTGTTCGTGCTCATGCGGCTCAACCGAAAATACCGCGCCGAGGCTTCCGTTCTGGAGATGTCGACAGCCGAACAAGCCCAGCTGGACGAGCTTCCGCATCACCGGGTCTTCCTCTTCGTGGATTCAATCGATCTCGCTGAAATCGAAGCATTGCGCTACGCGAAAGGCCTGCGCGCCGATGAGCTGACAGCGGTGCATTTCGTCTTAGATGCGATGCGCGCGAGATCGCTGCGGAAGTTCTGGGATCTTTTCGAGCACGACACGCATCTGCAGATGATCGAGTGCCCACAGCGCCAGCTGCGTTTGGCCGCCTATGGATTGGTCCGTCAGGTACTCAGCGAGCATCCGGACGCCAGGGTGACGGTGCTGTTGCCGCGACGGACATACTCCCCTCTGGTTGGCAGACTCCTTCATGACCGCACGGCGGACAAGATCGCGCGGACCATCAGTCGAATCCCAAATGCCAGTGCACAGATCGTGGTCTTCGACGTTGAGTCCCGGGTAGCGCGCACCGCCCGGGCGGGGCGACTCAAGGCCTCACTCTTGTCCAAGCCAGAGCGGTCCACGGAGAAAATGGGCACTACGTCTTTTGAATCGACAGCGCAGACCTCGACATCGACAACTTCCGGTGTCTGAACACATCCGGCGAATGAACATGTGTTGGCACGCCCAAACCGCTGTGTTGCCTTGATGTTTCGTTACGCGTATTTCGAGGCCGATTGGCGGCGAGAAGCCCTGCGGACGAATCTGTGGGTTGTCCCGGCACTGGAAACAGTTGTTATATTGGTTCTTTTCGTCGTAACTTATGCGACGGATCGCAGTGCTTATGAAGGGCACATCCACTTCCCCGACTGGGTGCTCAGCGGCACCGCCGATACCGCACGTGTCATCCTGACCACGATCGCTGCGGCGATCATTACAGTAATCGGCATCGTCTTCTCGATCACCATCGTGGTCCTGACGCTCGCTTCCACTCAATTTGGGCCGCGGATGCTGCGTAACTGCGTGCGCGACGTCGGCACGCAAGCGGCGCTGGGGGCTTTCGTCGCAACGTTCTGTTACACAATGATCACCCTGGTGTCGGTCGGTGGCGGCGGCGACAAGGGCGATTTTGTTCCACACCTCTCGATCACCGTGGCACTGGTGCTGACGATGGCCAACGTCGGTGTGCTGGTCTATTTTCTCAATCATGTCGCCGTGATGATCCAGTTGCCCGTCGTGATCGCGGCGATCGCGAAAACGCTGAACAACGAGATCGAGGCACAAAATCGGGGCGCCACGCCCGGTGAGCTGATCGAAGGCGGCCCCTCCTGCGAGGATTTGTTGGCGCGCCTGGCGGAGTCCGGCGCCCCGATCCGCACCCCGCGTAGCGGCTACCTGCAGGTAATCCGAATGGACAAACTAACCAAGGTGGCCACGAAAGCCAACGCGGTCATCGAATTACCCTACCGTCCAGGGCATTTCTTGGTCGCGGGTCAGGTGATGGCGCGGGTATGGCCGGCCGGCGCGGCGGGCGCCGTGCAGAAGTATCTCACGTCCGGTCATATCGCCGGCGCGTATCGCACTCTGCCCCAAGATATTTCGTTCGGTGTCGATCAACTGGTCGAGATCGCATTGCGCGCCCTATCGCCCGCGGTCAATGACACCTTCACGGGTATGACGTGTGTCGATTGGATCGCCGACGGATTGTGCCGGATCTCGCGCTCATGGCACCCGCAACGGGTCCGGCTTGACCAGCGGGGCGAGATACGCGTCATCGCCTACCAGCCCAACTTCGACCGGCTGGTGCAGCGGGCTTTCGACACAGTTCGGCAGGCGGCGGCCGGCATGCCCGCGATCCTGATCCGCCAACTCGACGCCCTGGTGAAGATCATCGAGCAGACACCCGACCGGTCCCGGCAAACGGTACTTATGCGCCAAGCCGACGCGATCCAGAAACTGAACCTCGAGACGGTCGCCGATCCGCGAGACCGCGACGATGTCACCCGACGCTATGACGCCGTCATGAGACTCATCCACTCGAACGCTATGTCGACACCGTCCAAAATCTCCGCAGGCTAGCGCTTTTCCAAGCCAGTCCACGGCATCAAGTCGCAGCTACGCCAATAGGAAGTAGCGCACCCATAAATAACCGACGGCGATCGCCAGCGACATGATGGTCACTACCGCCCCTTTTCGGGTGAACTGCCAGAACGAGACCGGATGGCCGGTGCGTTTCGCGATCCCGATGACGACGACGCTGGCGCTGGCTCCGACAGCGGTGAGGTTGCCTCCGAGGACGGTACCCAGCAGCAGAGCCCACCACAGCACGTCGCTGCTGACATGGCCGGGCATCGACGAGACGAACTGCGCGACGATCGGTGTCATTGTCGCGGCATACGGAACGTTGTTGATGAAGCCGCTCAAAAAGAAAGAGGCACAAAGGATAAGCATCGTCGTTATCCAGAGATTACCGCCCGTTGCCTGACTCACCGCGTGGGCCAACTTGTCTATGACCCCGGTTTTCACCAAAGTCCCGACCATGACGAACAACCCGGCGAAGAACAGCAGGGTCTCCCACTCCACGCTGGACAGGTAGAACTCGCGGTCCAAGCCTGAGATCACAATCAGGATGCCGGCCCCGGTCATCGCGACCAGTGACGGTTCCATGTGGATCTGTTTGTGCGCGACGAACCCGACGAACACCACGACGAGGACAATCGCACATTGGATCAGTAGCCGGCGATCGCGAATTGCTTCATGCTCATTCAGTGACATGACATCGGCGATGCGCTCGGGATGAACAGTGAAAGCGCCTGGGAATAGCCGGCTTAACAACGCTATCAGCGCGGCCAGGACGATGATCACCGCAGGCGCCATATTGACCAGAAAGGAAACGAAACTCAAGCCGGCTCCGGTACCGATGATCATCGAGGTCGGGTCGCCGACCAGCGTCGCCGCGCCGCCGATGTTGGCTGCGAACGCTTCGACCATGAGAAATGGCACTGGACTGATTGCCAGCCGGTCGCAGACCAGAAGTGTGACTGGTGCGATCAACAGGACCGTGGTGACGTTGTCCAGGAAGGCCGATCCGACGGCGGTGACCAGCAACAGCAGGATCATGATTCGCAGCGGGGAGCCCTTGGCGCGCTTGGCGGCCGCGATGGCGATGTACTCGAACACGCCGGTTTGCCGGATCACGCTGACGATGATCATCATTCCCAGCAGCAGAAAGATAACGTCCCAGTCGATTCCCGTGTCTTCCGAGTAGAAGACCTCGTGCGAATTGACCACGGGCAAGAAGAACATGGCCGTCGCGCCGCCCAGGGCTACCAAGGTTTTGTTGAGGCGCTCGGTGGCGATCAAAACGAAGGCGACCACGAAAACCGTGGTCGCGTAAATCGCATAAAAACCGGTCATCGGCTGTCCCCCTGCGCGGCACGCGCGCGACCACCCACCGCACGCGTCGAACCGGCGCTCAAGACTTCAGCGCCTCTGCGAGCAGGCGTGTCGCCGTGATCACACCCAGCAAGCTCTGGCGCCTGACGACCGGGATCAGGGGGGTTCGCAACCGCGCCATCTTCGCAGCCACCTCAAGGATGGTGTCGTCGAATTCAGCGGGCGGCACATCGACCAGATGGTCCGGCAGCATGTCACCGACTGTCTTGCCGGCTAAGCGCTCCGCGATGTGATCCGCAACCGATTCGCTCAGCACCCCAGCCAGCAACGGATCGTCCTGTACAAAACGGGGGACGATGAACCGCACCACCTGCGAGGCCGGTAGCACCGCGAACGGCCCACCGGAGGCATCGACGACCAATATTCCCGGCAGGCGTTGCTGGGCAATCATTCGGACGGCCTCGAACGCCTCGGCATCGATGGTGACGACCGGGAAATCCTCCGTGATATCCGCCGCCTGCATACGCCGACCCTATAGTCGCGTTCTCGATCATCGCGGCGGATCTTTACGGTCCCTTTACGGGGGTCCGAGCTGGCAGGTCAGTGCTGCCCGGCCGGCGGTGCGGGTTCGATGGTAGTCAGTTCGGCGAGGCCACTGACTTTCAGGACGGGCATCAGGGTGGGGTGCGCGACGAGCTCGATGCGATCGGCGTACGCGGCCAAGGCGTTGATGGCGGCGCTGTCCAGATACTCCACCGCGCTCAGGTCGACGCGCAACGCCGCGCCGCCGGTGGCCTCGGTCGCGGCGGCGGCCAGCGCCCGGCCGAACGCATCGATGTTGCTCAGGTCGATTTCCCCCTCGGCGACCAGCGCGAATGTCCCGTCGCGGCCGCGCGCGGTGCCGAGAGTGAGCGGGGTGGTCATCAGGAGATCCTCGTCGATAGGTGGACGGTGGTGCCGTCGGTTTCGGACCGTATGTCGACATGCTGCATGAGGCTTCGCATCAATGGGATGCCGCGACCGCGATGCGAGCAGGATGCCGGCTGCGGAGGCTTCCACGAGCCGCTATCTGTGATGGTCAATTGGATCTCGTCGCAGAGTGCGACCGCACCCAGCCGAATCGTGCCCTCCGGTCTGTGACGATGACCGTGCTCGATCGCGTTGGCGACGGCCTCGCCCGCGGCGACGAGCACATTCATGGCTTGGTCGGAGTCCAACCGGGCCCGGGTCAGCCAGTTGCGCAAGGCAGCACGGGCGGGCGCGAGTTGGCCGACGTCGGCCGGGAAATTCAGCTCCAACGGGGCCGGATGGCGGTAGAGCATCAGAACCACGTCATCCTGGTACCCGCCGTCTGGGGCCACGCGGGACATGACCTGGTCCGCCAGCTCTTCCAGCGCCATCGAGCGGCCGTCCTGTGCGACATCGGCGACCCGAGAGATGCCCCTATCCAACGGAATTCGGCGACGTTCGACCAGACCGTCGGTGTAGAGCAGGAGCGTCGACCGCGCCGGGATCATCACCCGGGCCTCCGGACGGATCCAGTCTCCCCGTATGCCCAACGCAATCGTGTGACCGTCGTCGAGCATCTGGGTGCTGCCGTCACCATGCACCAGAATGGGTGGCGGGTGCCCGGCGCTGGAGTAGACCAACTCACCGGTTTCGGGGGTGAGCACCGCACACACCGCCGTCGTGCACTGCGCGCCGGGCAGCCGCGCGGCGAAGCGGTCCATGCCCGCGAGAGCCGCACTGGGGCTTGGGTTTTCGAATAGCAGCGCACGGCACGCGCTGCGCACCTGACCCATCACGGCGGCGGCGGCCAGGCCGTGGCCGACGCAGTCGCCGACGACCAACCCGATGCGCCCGTCACCCAGGTCGACGACGTCGTACCAGTCGCCGCCCACCTGCAGTGGCCTCGTCGCGGCCTGGTAGCGCACCGCGAAACCGTCGGGCAGATCGGCCGGGCCCAGGATCGCGTGCTGCAGGGCCAGCGCGGTTTCGCGCTGCTGGTCGACCTGCTGCACCCGCTGCAATCCCTGGCCCAGGCGGCCGGCCAGGACGGTGAGCAGGGTCTGGTCCTCCAGGGTGAACGCGCGCTGCTCGGCCAGGTCCATCCAGACGACGAGCACACCCTCGGGGTGCTGCAGCGCAATGCCGGCCGTGCCGGGCTGCGCGGCATTCGCGGTCAGCAGGTCGCCGTCGCGCAACGCGCCGAGCGCCTGCCGCGTGGGCGACGGCAGGTCGGCCCAGCGGGCCGGCTCGCCCACCGACACCACCCGCGGCGCGCCGAACGCCGTCTCCGTGGACGAACTCTGCGTCGGGAACGTGACGGCGAGGACGCGGCGCGCCCGCCATAGGCGGCGCAGCTCCTCCGCGGCGGCCTGCACCGCCTCGTCGACCGTGTCGGCTTGGGCCAGTTCCTGGTTGAGTGCATGCTCGCGGCCCGCCGTCAGCGCCAACGCGATCGCCGCGTGCCGGGCGAAATCGCTGACCAGATCGAGATAGTCGCTACCGAACGCCGGCTGGTGCGGGGCACGTGCGACGGCGATGACGCCGAGCACCGAGCCGTCCGCGATCAGCGGCATGACGATCGCGGGGCGGTCACCGACATCGGTGAAGCCCTCGATCGGATATTGGAAGGAATCGGTGATCAGCGGCAGGCCGCGGCGGGCCACACCGCCGGTGGTCGAGCCGTCCATCGGAACTTGCCGGCCGATCACCTCCGAGGAGTACCGGCCCGCGGTCGCGGCCACAACCAGGGTGTCGACCTGGTCGACGGGCAGTTCGGCCTCCCGGGGGACCAACAGGATGGCCTGCTCGGCGCCGGCCAGCTCCAGCGCCCGGTTCACGATGAGCTGCAACGGCCCCGTCTGCGGGTCGCCGGACAGCAGCGCGGTGGTGATCTCGCGGCTGGCCTTCATCCATTTCGCCGATTCGCGCTCCCGCTCGAACAGCCGGGCGTTGTCGATGGCGGCGGCCGCCGCCGTGGCCATCGCGCGCACGGCGCCTTCCTGCGAGTTGGTGAAGACCCGGCCCGGGCGGTCGTCGGCCAAATAGAGGCTGCCGAAGTTAGCCGCCCGCACGGTGATCGGGATGCCGAGCAGCGCGTGCATCGGCGGTTCGTGCCCGGCCAGTTCGAGCGTGCGGGGATGGGTGTTCAGATCGTCGACGCGCAGACCGTCGCCCACCGGAAGGTCACCGAGCCGTCGTGCGGTCTCGACGTCGATGCCCGCATGCACGAACGAAACCAGCGTGCCGTCGGAGGCGCGTATGCCCAGGGCGGCGTAGCGCGCGCCGGTCAGCTCCATCGCGGCCTTGAGGACTCGATGCAACGTGACGTCCAGGTCCAGATCGGAGCCGATCTCGACGATGACCCGCACCAGTTGTTCCATCTGGTCACGCGCCGCCACCAGCTCGTCGAGCTGGTCGTGCATCCGGCTCACCAGTTCGCGCCGGCCATGCCAGGTAAAAGCCGGCTCGCTCCGGTCGCTGTCCATAGGTATCAACGGTAATCGGTCGGGTGAACGCGGATGTTCGTTATCTGGCCCACCAGGCGGCTCAGTAGCTGGCCGGCATCCGACGAAGTCACGACCGCAACGGTACGTGTAATGAACTGCAGGCAGCGTGCCTTTACCCGATCTTGACCGGGCATTGAATTGTCCCGCCGAAGATAGCTGACGTGAGTACTCTTTCATCGGTGGAACTGGGGGTTTTGGGACCACTCCAGGTCCGGCAGGGCGGAGCGTCCGTCGTCATACCGGGCGCGAAAGCGCGCGCCATTCTCACGATGCTCGGACTGCACCACGGTTCCGTCGTGCCGGCAGACACCCTCGTCGAGCTGCTGTGGGGCCAGGACCCGCCCCGCACCGCCGCCAAGGCACTGCAGACCCACATCTCGTCGCTGCGTCGCACCCTCGGCGACGGCTTCGTGGTGACCCAGGGGGCGGGGTGGGCGCTCGCCGAGGGCGATGTCGACGCGTCGCGCTACAAATCGGCGGCCCGGCTGGGACGCGATGCCGCGGCCGCGGGCGACATCAACCAGGCGCTGGCCCGCTTCGACGAGGCCCTTGCCCTGTGGCGCGGAATCCCGGAGCTGCCCGACGGCCGGCGCGGAACGCCGGAAAAGACGCGGTGGATCGAAGGGCACGCCGCGCTGATCGAGGAACGCGCCGACGCGCTGCTGGCCACGGGCCGCGCCGCGGAGATCATCGGCGATCTCGAGGCCGCGGTGGCCGAGGCGCCGCTGCGCGAGAGGCGCTGGGGCCAGCTGATGCTCGCGCTGTACCGCGCCGGCCGGCAGGGCGAGGCCCTCGGCGCCTATCAACGGGCCCGGTCGCTACTTGCCGACGACCTCGGAGTCGACCCGGGGCCGGAACTTCGCCGGCTCCAGGCGGCGATCGTCACCCAGGATGCCTCGCTGGATATCGCTGTGGCACAAAATGTTCCGTCGGTGACGCGCGCGGTGACGTTCTTGCTCACCGACATCGAGGGGTCGACGGCCGCGTGGGAGGCGGACGCCGATGCCATGGCGGTGGCACTCGCCCGCCACGACGAACTCGTCGAACAGGTCGTCACGTCGCGCGGCGGCCGGCTGATCAAGACGCGCGGCGAGGGGGATGCGACGTTTTCGGTCTTCGACCGGCCCTCCGCCGGCGCCGCGGCGGCCATCGAGTTGCAGGACGCGATCGCTCGCGAGCCGTGGACATCGCGGGAACCCATCCGCGTCCGGATGGCGCTGCATACCGGCGAGGTGGAATTTCGCGACGGCGACTACTTCGGCCGGGCCGTCAACAGGGTCGCGCGGCTGCGGTCCCTGGCCGAGGGTGGCCAGATCCTGTGCTCCGGCGCGACCGCCGAGCTCGTCATCGACTCGCTGGCCGACGACGTCATGCTCACCGACCTGGGCATGCGGCAGCTGAAGAACCTCGCGCGCCCCGAGCATGTCTTCGAATTGCGGCTTGAGACCGGCGCGGACGTACTGGAACCGCAACCGCCCGAGGCGCCGATGGAGCGGCCCGCCTTCCCCGCCGTGCTCGTCGGCCCGGGCCCGTTCGTCGGGCGGGGCCGCGAACTCGAAGGGCTGCTCTCGGCATGGCAGAACGCGCTCGCGGGCGGGGTGCGCACCGTGCTGATCGCCGGCGAACCCGGAGTCGGCAAGACGCGGCTGTCCGGTGAATGGTCGAAACAGGCCTACGCGCAAGGGGCGATCGTGCTGTACGGCCGTTGCGACGAGGATCTCGGGGCGCCGTATCAGCCGTTCGCCGAAGCGCTGCGCTCGCTGGTGCCGTGTGTGGGCGCCGACCGGCTGCGGGGGCTGCGCGGCGTCGAGGCGTTGCTGTCGCTCGTGCCCGGGCTCGCCGATGTCGTGCCCGACCTGACTTCCCCGCCCCACGCCGACCCCGACACCGAGCGCTATGCGCTGTTCGACGCGGTCGTCGCGCTGCTC
The DNA here is from genome assembly GCF_035617725.1 of Mycobacterium sp. 94-17. Classification (NCBI taxonomy): domain Bacteria; kingdom Bacillati; phylum Actinomycetota; class Actinomycetes; order Mycobacteriales; family Mycobacteriaceae; genus Mycobacterium; species Mycobacterium sp. 94-17. Next base: position 26,251 of record NZ_JAPIYN010000020.1, on the reverse strand, counting down.
GAGATCGCCTCCAAGAACACGCCGATCGTTCTGATCCTGGACGACCTGCACTGGGCGGCCAAACCGACACTGCTGCTGTTGCGGCATCTGCTGCGGTTCGGCGACCACGCCCGCGTGCAGATCGTCGGCACCTACCGCAGCACCGACCTCGACCGCTCCCATCCCCTGGCCGCGATGCTCGCCGACCTGCACCGCGACGGGACGGCCAACCGCCTGACGCTCGGCGGGCTCGACGAGGACGACGTGACGGCCTACGTCGCCGAGGCCGGCTATGACGACGAGGAACTCGCCCACGCGCTGGCCTCGGTCACCGGCGGCAACCCCTTCTTCCTCATTGAGGCGTTGCGCCATGTCGACGAGAGCGGCGGCGTGTGGGACCAGAGCACCCTGCCCCAGGGCGTGCGGGAAGCCGTGAGCCGCAGGCTTACTCGGCTCCCGGCTGAGACGAACAAGGCCCTCGCCGCGGCCGCGGTGGTCGGCAGCCGGTTCGCGCTGGAACTGGTGGAGCAGGTGGTCGGAAGCGATCTCGTCGACGCGTTCGACGAGGCACGCCAAGCCGGCATCGTCATCGAAGAGCCCGGCGGGTACTACCGGTTCAACCACGCCATCGTGCGGCAATCACTGCTGGCCGAACTGGCATCGGTGCGGCGCATGCGATTGCACCAGCGCATCGCCGCGACGCTCGAGACGCTGCCCGGCGCCGACGACGAGTTGCTGGCCGAGCTGGCCCACCACTACTTCGAATGCGCCTGGGCGGGAAACGCCGCCAAGGCCGTACTGTATTGCCGGCGCGCCGCCGACCAGGCGATGACTCGGCTCGCCTACGAGGGGGCCGCCGACCTCTACAACCGCGCCCTGCACGCGCTTGAGGAGATCGACGACGAACTGCCCGACCGCGACGAGCAGACCGCCGAGCTGTTGGTGGCGCGCTGCGAGGCCCTGCTGGCCGCCGGCGACGTGGCGTCGGCGACGGGCGCCGTCTCTCAATTACATTCGGCGACAGTGGATTCGGCCCGGCTGTCGGCATGGGCGACCTGCTTCGACGGCCAACTCTCAATGCTGATCCACCCCGAGCGGCTGGACGAGGTGGAGGCCGCGTTGGGCGCGGCCGCCGCCAAACTCGCCGAGCTCGACGACCCCGCCGGTGAGGCCACAGCGCACACCGTCCGCGCCGGGTGCCTGGCCCGCCTGGGGCGGATCGGCGACTGCGAGGTCGCGCTCGACGACGCACTGACCGCGGCGCGGCGGGCGCGGGAACACCGCCGGGTGAACGCGGTGTTGGCGGGCGCGCCGCTCGCGGCGCTGTGGGGCCCCAACCCGGTTCCGCGCGCGGGGGGGCGGTGTCTCGACGTGGTGCGGCTGCTGCGGATCACGACCGACTCCCCCGCCGTCGAGGCCACCTCGACACGCTGCCAGGCCGTGCTGGAGGCCTTCCGCGGTCGCGCCGCCGCAGCCCGCCGGATGATCGACTCGGCCCGGCGCACCGTCACCGAGCTCGGCCTGCGCCACGCGCTGCTAGAGGTCGATCAGTTCGCCGGCATCGTCGAACTGATCGTTGATGACGCCGCGGCCGCGGAGCCGCATCTGCGCAAGGCCTACAACGGCTTTCGCCGGATGGGCCTGGACGCCGACGCCGCCGAGACCGCCGCGCTGCTGGGCCGGGGATGCCTAGCGCTCGGACGAGATGACGAGGCCCGTGAATTGTGCGCGGAGAGCGAGCGTCTGGCCGGGCACGCGCTGAAGGCGTCGATCGCGTGGCGCACACTTCGCGCGCATCTACTGGCGCGCGGCAACGATTACGACGCGGCCCGACGCGTCGCCCAGGAAGCGGTGACACTGGCCGAACGCACCGACGCCCTGGTCGATCACGGCGACGCCTGCTTGACGCTGGCCGCGGTGTTGGGTGTCGCAGGCGACACCGCGGGAGCGCGCGCCGCCGCCGAGCAGGCGGTCGATTTGTACGAACGGAAAGGCGCTACGGCGCTCGCGGAGATGGCACGGCTGGTCCTCGGTGAGCGGGTCCCGCCCCCCGCCGCTGCGCCGACCGAAACGCCAGCAGTGCAGCTGGATAACGCGTGCGTACGCGTAGGCGATCGCGTGATGGCCGCTGTTGATCGCGAGGCCTGGGACGAGTTCGAGGGGCTGTTCGCAACGAACGGCGTCATCGAGAGTCGCCGGAAGATCGTCGGCTTCAGCCGGAACGAATACCAACTGAGCGGCGTGATGCATCAGACCAGGCTCGATCTCGAGTCGGGCGCCATGCGGGTCGACCGAGCCATCGTCGCCGTGCGAGGTCAGCGCCTGGCTCTCGCCCGAATGACCTTGCGCTCTGCCGACACAAGCCCCGGGGCGCCGCTCGACGAGTTACTCCAGCTATCCGCCATCGATGACGACGGTCGCGTCGCCCTGCAGATCTGGTTCGACATCGACGACATCGACGCCGCGATCGCCGAACTCGATGCGACCCAAGCACGGCTCGAGGAAAAAGATTCGCAAGCGCGACGGCTGGACAACGCGGCAACGCACGTATACGAATGCTTCTGGTCACATTTCGCCGCCCGCGACTGGGATGCGGTGAAAGCGATTCTGTCCCAGAGCCTCTCCGGCGCGGATCACCGGCGAGTGGTCAACGCCGGGAACCGCGGTAGTCCGGCCACCGTGATCGAGGATCTGCAGGTGGCCGCCGACCTCGGCTTCACGATCTGGATGGCAGATGTGGTGGCGATCCGCGGCGAACGCCTCGCCCTCACCCGGGTGCGTGCGTCCGGGCGCGACCCCGAGACGATTCAAAACGACGCGTTCAACCTCGTCGAGATCGACGCCGATGAGAACCTCACATCGATCGTCGTGTTCGACCTGGATGACATCGACGGGGCCGTCGGGGAACTCGATCGCCGTTACCTCGCAGGCGAAGCGGCGGCTCACGCACGCACGTGGTCAGCAGTGGCGGGCACCTTTTCCTCGATCAGAAAGCACGAATTCCCCACGCTCGCCGGTGATTGCGTGAGCGTCGACCATCGGCGGGCGTCGGCTTTCGCACCGGGCGATCTGGCCCACTACATCCGCGCCGGCGGGGATATCAACCAGTCCATCCGCCCTTACGTCGAGGTCGTGCACCGGCTTAGCGATTTCGGGGCGGTGTGCACCTACGCGGAACAGGGTGGTTCTGACGAGGGCTTCGATGCCGAGTGGCATGAGATCGCCGTGACAACAGTCGAAGGCGACATGGTCAACCGCTGCGAGCTGTATGACGACGCCGACCTCGATGCCGCGATCGCAAGGTTTGATCAGCTCAGTGGACCCGCGCCGCGGCTGGAAAACAGGGCGGCGCGTGTCTTCGAGCACGTCTGGTCGCACTTCGCGGCCGGCGATTGGGACACCATGGCGCAGACCGTGGCCGACAACTACGTCGGCATCGATCACCGCCGCGTCGTCAGCGCCGAAACTCAACACGATCGACACGACGTGATCAGAGACTTGCAGGCGGCCGCAAACGTCGGATTCACGATCTCGATGGTTAGCGCCATCGCGATTCGCGGGGAACGTCTCGTCCTCGCACGAGTTCGCGCCTGCGGCCGCGACCCCGAGGCAATCCAGAACGATGCCCTCAACGTCGTCGAGATCGACGCCGACGACCGAATCGCCCACGTCGTCTCCTACGACCTCGAAGACACGGATGCGGCGATCGCCGAACTCGACGCCCAATACATCGCCTTCGACGCAGCCGCCTACGCACACACGTGGTCGGTGGTCACGGCGGTTTATGACGACTTCAACCGGCGCGAGCACTCCGCTACGACCCCGGACTGGGTGAGCATCGACAACCGTCACGGAGCGGGTTTCGCGCCGGGCGACATGATCGCGTACATCGACGCGGCATGGGATGACTCGCCCGACACCAAGATTCACATCGCGGCGGTGCACCGGCTCAGCGGGGTGGGGGCGGTCGTCACCCACGTGGCGCATGGAATCTCACGACAGGGCTTCGACGCCGAGTGGCGGGATACCCACGTGCTGATAGTGAAAGGCGGCATGCTCAGCCACTCCGAGCTGTTCGACCACACCGATGTCGACGCCGCGATCGCACGATTCGATCAACTCAGCCGGCCAGAAGCCCGGCTGGAAAATGCGGCAAGCCAAGTGTACGAACGCGTGAACGCGTACTTCACCACCCGCGACTGGGATGCCCTGGCAGATGCCCTCGCGCAGAACATGGTCAACGATGACCGTCGGCGCATGGTGAATTCCGGCATCCGGCGCGGCCGGGATGTCGAAATCGCCAACGGTCGAGTCTTCGTGGAACTCGGCGGCCAGGAGATCACCTCGACCGTCGCCGCGACTCGCGGCGACCGCCTCGCGCTATGCCGTTCGTCTATCGTCGGCCAGGGCCGCCAATCCGGGCCGTTTCGTATCGAGTTTCTCAGCGTCGTTGAGATCGATGCCGACAAGCGACTGAAAACTCACATCGCGTTTGACCTCGACGACTTCGCCACCGCCGTAGCCGAACTCGATGCCCGATATCTTGCCGGCGAGGCTGCACCCCATTCGGAAACGTGGTCCGCTGTCGCGGAAAGCTATGCGGCGCTCAACCGACATGAGCAGCCGTTGACCACGCCGGACTGCGTCAACGTCGACCACCGACGGGAGGCGGCCTTCGGGCCCGGCGACATGAACGCCTACCTCCAAGCCGGGTGGGACGCCGAGCAGGACATCAACGTCTACGTCAAGCAGGTTCATCGGCTCAGCGGGATCGGCGCCGTCGTCACCTATTCCGCGGATGAAACCTCGCACGGGGGCCTCGAGGCCGAATGGGGCGGGATCGCGGTGTTCGCGGTCGGGGACGACATGATCAACCGGACCGAGGTTTTCAACGAATCAGACATCGACGCCGCGATCGCGCGGTTTGACGAGCTGAGCCGACCGGTTGCGCGGCTGGAGAACGCGGCGAGTCAAGTGGTGGAACGCTTCACGGCGTACTACGCCGCGGGCGACTGGCAGGCCATGGCTCATGTATTGGCCGACAACTATTCCAGTGACGATCGCCGTCGGCTGGTTGGCTCCGGAGTCCGACACGGTCGAGACGCCCACCTCGCAGACATGCGGGCACGCGCCGAACTATGGCGTAACCGGACTTCGACCGTCATTGCGACCCGCGGTGAGCGGCTCGCGCTCACGCGCATCGGTTTGGCAAGCCTCGATCAGGGACGTGAGGGGTTCGTCACGGAGGTACCTATCGTCCACGAGATCAACGCCGACGGCCGGCTCGCTGCTGGGGTTGCGTTCAACCTCGACGACCTCGACGCCGCCATTGCCGAACTCGACGCCCGTTACCTCGCCGGCGAAGCGGCCGCCTACGCGCACACGTGGTCGGCAATTACGCAGGCCTACGCCGCACTCAATCGAGGGCGTGAGCATCCGGCGACGACACCCGATTGGGTGAACATCGATCATCGACGCGGGATCGCGTTCGAACCCGGCGCCGGGTCTGCGTTGCTCGACAATTGGCACGCCATGTCGGATTTGAACAACACCTGCGCGATCGAGACGGTACATCGCCTGAACAACGTCGGAGCTCTAGTCACCTCGGTCACGCGCGAAACCTCACCGGAGGGCTTCCAGGCCGAGTGGCGGGTCATCAGCCTTCTCACTGTCCGGGGTGATCTCATCGATCGCCTGGAAGTTTACGAGGAAGCAGACCTGGAACGCGCGACCGCGCGATTCGAGCAGCTGACCCGTCCGGCGCCGCGGTTGGAGAATGCGGCAAGCCGTGCGGACGAGCGCTTTTCAACTTACTTTGCCGAACACGACTGGGATGCGATGGCCGAGTTGATGGCCGACACCATTTCTATTGACGATCGGCGTCACGTGGTGAACATCGGTCTCAGACAGGGCCGGGGCGTCGAAATCGCCAATCTGAGGGCCCGTGCCGATATCGGGGTGGAGAGGATCACGTCGACAGTCGTTGCCACGCGTGGGGATTACCTCGCCCTGACCCGCACCCGCTTCTCGGGCCACAACCAACAGGCCGAAGAGTTCGACACCGAAGCGCTCTGCATCGTCGAGATCGATGCCGACCAGCGGATCGCTGCGCGCGTAGGTTTCGACCTCGACGACTTCGTTGCCGCGATCGCCGAGCTCGATGCTCGCTACCTCGCCGGCGAAGCGGCCGCCTACTCGCACTCATGGTCGACCGTGGTAGAGACGTACGCCGCTGTGAACAGCAAACAACTCCGATTGACGCCCGACTGCGTGAACATCGACCACCGACGAGCGAGAGCGTTCGAGCCCGGTGAACTGACCGCGTACATGCACGCCACGTGGGAGATCGCACCAAACGTCAGGGGCTACATCGAAGCCGTGCATCGACTGGACAAACTTGGCGCTGTCGTCACCCACGTGGTTCGTGGAAGCTCGCAAGAAGGTTTCAACGCCGAATGGCGGGAACTCATCCTGGCCGGGTTCGAAGGCGATCTGCTAAACCGCTGCGAGCTTTTCGACGAGGCAGACCTCGACGCCGCGCTCGCGAAATTCGATCAGCTCTATCGTGCCGCGGCCCGGTTAGAGAACGCGGCGAGCCAAGCGGGTGAACGACTATACGCGTACTACTCGTCGCGCGACTGGGACGCGATGGCCGAGATCTTGGCGGATGACACTGTGGTGGACGATCGTCGGCGCATGGTGAATTTCGGTCACTGGCATGGCCGCGATGTGGTCGTCGCCAATCACCGAGCTATCGCCAAGGCAGGGACGAACATAACGTCGACCGTCCTCGCCATCCGTGGCAGTCGCCTCGCCCTCCTTCGGGGCCGCAACCACGATCTGCAGGGTCAAGAGTTCGACGTCGACTTCCTCACCATCGTTGAGACCAACGCCGACAGCCAGATCGCAACCCACATTGCATTCGAGATCGATGATGCGGACGCTGCCTTGGAGGAGCTCGAAAATCTCTATCTTGCAGGCGAACCGGCGGCCTATGCGTCTGCCTGGTCGACTCTGTTGCGGGGTTTCGCCGCGTTCAATAACCACGAGCTGCCCTCGACGACGCCGGACTGGGTGAATCTTGACCACCGGCGGGGGCGAGCGTTCTCGCCGGGCGAGCTGGTGCCCTACATCCACGCCACATGGCAGCTGACGCCGCAAGCCAAGATCTACGTCTGTGCGGTGCATCGGCTGAGCGATCTCGGAGCCGTTGTCTCTCAGTCGACGCATGGGACATCGACGGACGGCTTCGACGCCGAGTGGCGGGAGGTAACCCTCCTGACTCTGGACGGTGACCTGATCAACCGCATCGAGGTCTTCGACGAGGCGGACCTGGACGCCGCGCTCGCGCGGTTCGAAGAACTGCAGTCCCGGGCGCGCCGACTCGAGAATGCTGCCAGCAAAGTGGTAGAACGCTTTTGGGCGTGCTTAGCGTCCCGAGACTGGGCCGCGATGGCCGACACAATGGCTAGCGATTTTACGTCGCATGACCACCGTAGGGTGGTGAACGCCGGTGTTCTGCGCGGTCGCGATGCCAACATGGCAAACATGCGAGCGGTCGCCGAGGTCGGCTTCGAGGCACTCACGTCGGCAGCCATTGCTACCCGCGGGCAGCGCTTAGCCCTCAGTCGTATTCGGGGTTCGGTCCATGGCTTTGAAGCCGGGGAAACCAGCGCCGACATGCTCGGCATGTTTGAGATCGACGCAGACAATCGGTTCACCGCCGGTGCCATATTCGACTCCGACGACATCGATATTGCCTTCGCGGAACTCGATCGTCGTTATCTCGCGGGCGAAGCGGCCGCTTTCGCGCAAACATGGTCGGTCGTCGCGGGCGTCTACGACGCGCTCAACCGACATGAGTTGCCCGCAACGACGCCTGCCTGGGCGAACATCGACCACCGACGACTCGCGTCGATCGGACGAGGCGATCTGACCGCATATGTGCGTGCCGCATGGCGCGACACACCCGACATCAACATTTATGTCGAGGCCGTGCATCGGCTAAGCGACCGCGGAGTGGTCATCACGTACGCGGCGCACGGTACGTCGCAGGAAGGGTTCGACGCCGAGTGGCGCGACATTGGCATCCTCACGGTTGACGGTGATCTACTGGACCGCTGCGAAGTATTCGACGAGGCAGACCTCGAAGTGGCGCTGGCCCGCTTCGAGGAACTGCATCCGCAGGCGCACCGCTCGGAGAATGTGGCAAGCCAAGCGATTGAGCGCTTTTCGCTGCACTTCACGGCGTGCGACTGGCACGCTATGACCCAGTTGCTGGTACCCGACGTTTACATCGATGATCGTCGGCGTGGCGCCAATGCCGGGATCCGACACGGACGCGATGCCGCGATCAACGACATGCGAACATCCGCGGGTGTCGGGTTCACCACCGCGACCTCAGCCCTCACCGCGACCCGCGGCAACCGCCTCGCACTCGCCCGTATTCACATGTCCGCTCGTTCGGCGAGAACCGAGGAATTCTGGACTGATTCCCTTCACGTCGTCGAGGTCGACGCGAACGGCCAGACCGTGGCAGTGGTGGTGTTCGACCTAGACGACATTGACGCGGCTTTCGAGGAACTCGACGCGCGCTACCTTGCCGGCGAAGCGGCCGCGCACGCGAACACGTGGTCGGTGATCACACGCGAATGCACAGCGTTCAACCAGCACAAACTTTCTTTAGGGGATCGAGTCACCATCGACCACCGGCGGCTGGCTGTAATCGATGCAAGCGATCCGCACGCCGCCGTACGTGGCATTTGGGACGTCACACCGGATTTCAGCATTTACATCGAGGCTGTGCATCGGTTCAGCAGCGTCGGGGCGGTCGCTACCTATGCGGCGCACGGGACGTCACCAGAAGGATTCAACGCCGAGTGGCGGATCATCGAACTAGTGACGGTCGAAGACGACCGAATCAATCGCTACGAGCTCTTCGACGAAGCAGACCTCGTCGCCGCGCTTGCCCGCTTCGACGAGCTCCAACCCGAGGAAAGGCAACTGGGAAACACGGCGACGCACATATACGAGCGCCTGCTCGCGTGCCATGCCGCATGCGACTGGCCCGCGATGACCGAGATAGTGTCCGATGATCTGTATAGCGATGATCGCCGTCCAGTAGTCGGAGCCGGCCTCCGCCACGGTCGGGACGCTTTGGTCGAAGACTTACGTGCCGTCGCCGCCGTCGAAGTCACGGATGCGACCGCAGTCGCCATTGCTACTCGTGGGATGTGTATCGCTCTCACTCGCGCCCGGTATTCGCGCAGCCACGAAGAATCCGACGAGTTCTATGTCGATTACCTCCAATTAGTTGAGGTCGACGCCGACTCGCGAATCACGGCATTAATCGCGTTCGGCCCTGATGACATTGGCGCCGCGCTCGCGGAACTCGATGCTCGTTACCTTGCCGGCGAAGCGGCCGCACACGCGCACACTTGGTCAGTTGTCACGAGCGGCTATTCCGCGACCAATCGGCACGAACTTTCCGGCATGACACCGGATTCGGTTTATATCGACCACCGAGTCTGCTTGACGACTGAGCCGGAGGATCTGGCCGCATATCTTCCTTCCGTCTGGGACCTCACGCCGGACATAAGCTCCCACATCGCGGCGGTTCACCAGCTGAGCGATCGAGGAGCGGTCATCAGCCATGTTGCGTGTGGAACCACGCAAGAGGGCCTTGACGCCGAGTGGCGGGCAATCCTGATCGTCATGGTCGAAGGCGACCTCCTCAGCCGCGTCGAGGTCTTCGACGACACAGACCTCGACGCTGCCTTGGCCTGCTTTGACGAATTGCATTCCCCACCAATACAACTAGAAAATGCGGCGAGCCGAGTGTTCGAACGCTATTTGGCGCACTACGTTGCCCGCAACTGGAACGCCGTGTCGGAGATGCTGGCCGATGACATTCTCAACGACGATCGCCGTCGGGTGGTGAACGCGGGGGTACTGCACCGTCGAGATGCCACGATGGCGAGCATGCAGGCGGTAGCCGCCTTCGGGCTCTCGGCAATCAGACCAATTGTTATTGCGACCCGTGGGGAGCGCCTGTCCCTCACTCGTGAGCACTGGTTGGTCGGAGATCAGCAGTCCGGAACGTTTTCGGCCGAGTTGCTCGGCATCGTCGAGATTGACGCCGACGAACGCATCGTGGCGCGCGTTGTGTTCGACGCCGATGATATCGATGCCGCTTTCGGCGAGCTCGATGCGCGGTACCTCGCCGGCGAAGCAGCCGGTTATTCGGGAACCTGGTCGGTCATTGCAGAGGTCCCCGCCCGATTCAATCGTCGCGAACTCCCGGCGACGACCTCGAATCCGGCTTACATCGATCATCGGCCACTCGTCTCGATCGAGGGTGCCGATCTGGCCGCATCGATTCGTGCCGTGTGGGATATCACGTCGGATTCCGGCGCGTACATCGAAGCAGTGCACCAGATGAACGAGCGCGGAGCGGTCTTCACCGAAGTGCTGAACATGACCTCGCAAGACGGTTTCGAAGCCGAAATGCGGATGATCATGATGTTCACCGTCGAAGGCGGCTTGATCGCCCGTGTGGAAGTTTTCGACGAGCCAGACCTTGACGGTGCGCTCGCCCGATTCGAGGAGCTCACCGGCGAAGATCAGCCAAAGTGATGGCGCCACAACCCCAACCGCTCTATATGCTGGCCGACAGCCAGCTGCTGTTCTGGAAGCGTGACGGCCGACTGCTCCTCGAGATCGCCCTCGATGGACTTGAGCCGGGCACGCCGCTCAGCGCGGCGTACATCGGCGCATCCAATGGGGATCGTCCGGAGTTCTACGAAATCTTCGAAGCGGCAGTGGATGCCGTGGGAATCATCGACCGTCGCATGATTGAGTCGTCGTTCGGTCCGGATGACCGTGCGTTTCTGCAGGGAGCCCAAGTGATCGTGCTCGCGGGCGGCGATGTGCGACTTGGGTGGGAGACGTTTGAGAAGACCGGCATGAAAGACGTGATTGCGGGCCGGTACGCGAAAGGGGCCGTTTTAGTGGGCGTTTCAGCCGGAGCTATCCAGCTCGGTCGCTACGGGGTCGACGAAAACGGGGAGTTGCTCGGCGTGTTCGACCTGGTGCCGTTGGTCATCGACGCGCACGACGAGCGAGCCGAGTGGACAGGGCTGTCGGGAGCGATGCAGATGCTAGAGGGATCGGTTATGGGGCTCGGAATCCCCTCCGGCGCAGGGGTTATCATGCACTCAGATAACTCAATCGAGCCCCTGCGCCGTCCCGCGCACCAATTCGTCTTCGACGGCAATCGCGTCGTGCACTCGGTTTTGCCCATCGCGCCGGGTCCCAGTCAAACCTGACCTGTCACCGACTGGTGGCGATGTGGTTGAGCAAGTCCCGCGCCGCACCTGCGGGCGGGGTGGCCGCACCCATCCAGATCGCACGCAGATCGCGCATCAAGTCCAGATCCGCGACCGGAATGGCGCGCAGGCGACCATGACTGAGGTCGTCACTGACGGCCAGCCGGCTCATCACCGCCGGACCGGCGCCGGCCAGAACGGCTGCGCGAACCGCTGCGGCGGAACCGAGTTCGAGCGGATGGGAGGCGGGCGTGGACAGGTCGGCGTCAACGAATTCTTCGGCGCCGAGCAACAGCCGCCACCCCGACTTGCGTGATACCAACGGCGTCTGGCGGAGCTCCGCCACGCTGATCGGAGCCGATCGCCGGACCCAGTTGTGGTCGGGCGACACGACGACGATCAGTTCGTCGCGCCCGATAACGCGGCTGCGCAACCCATGCAGCGCGCCGCGAATCTCGATGAAGCCGAGGTCTGCCCGCCCATCGCGCACAGCGGCGACCGCTCCCTCGCTGTCGGTTGCGTGAAAGCTGACCTCCGGCGCGACGGCGCCGTGCCGGGTGGCCGCAGCCTGGAACGACACCAGCCAGCGCGGCAGCAGTTGCTCAGCGACCGTGTGGCTGGCGGCCAGCTTGAGTCGGCTGCGACGCTCGGCACGCAGCGATGCCAGCCCGGTGTCCACCCGCAGCGCGACATCGAGTACCTGGTCCGCCCATTCGGCGACGACCTCGCCTGCGGCGGTCAATTGGGTGCCCCGCGTCGTGCGCGTCACCAAGCGCACGCCAATCTGGGACTCGATCGAGGTCAGCCGCGACGACACGGCCTGTTGACTGGTTCCCACTTCACGGCTGGCCGCACTCAAACTGCCCGTCTTGGCGATCGCCGACAACACCTCGAGTGCGGAGAGTTCGGGCATCCGCGCGCTTAACGCCACGCCTGATCGTAGGCCTTCGGACGCCGCTTCCGCGCCGAAATCCCAGGCTGAAGAGCTGGATGGCGGCATTTTGAGATCGTGGCGATACAAGGCTCGCTTGTATCGCCCCAACGTCGTGACCACTACCGCGCCGCCCTCGCCGGATCAACGATCAGCTTTATGAACATTTCAACGAACACATTCCTGCGCCGCGGCATAGCCGGCGCAGCGCTTGCCGCAGCGATCACCGCGGCCGGTTCCGGTTTTGCAGTGACGGCACACGCTGACGACATCGCACCGGCTCCTGCCATCGAGGCCCCGGCCATCGACGCACCGGCCCCCGCGCCCGTCGCCCCCTGGCTCCCGACGATCGACCGCTGGACCAACGGTTACTGGCCCGGGCACATTCACTGCGGCTTCCCCGGCTGGCGCGGCCCGTTTCGGTGCTGGTACTGAGCGGGGTTCGTCAGTTACAAAGTGGCGCATTTGCCACTGATCCAACGATTCCCAGCCTTATCGTCAAATCGTGAACTCGGAGGTACCCCGGATGCACCCGCGCTGGATAATTGCGGCAATCTCCACGGCGTTGTTTTGCGTGCAGATCGATTACTTCGCCATGAATCTCGCGCTGCCCCGAATGGCGTCGGACCTTGGCAGCAGCACAACCGACCTACAGTGGGTGATCAGCATCTACATGCTCGCCTTGGGCGCGTTCATGGCGCCCGCGGGCCGCATCGGGGACATCTTCGGGCGGCGCCGCACGCTGCTCGTCGGAATCGCGCTGTTCGGAGTCGCGTCGGTGTTTTGCGCCACCGCGCCGTCGGCACCGATCGTCATCGCCTTCCGCGCGGTACAGGGACTCGGCGCCGCCCTGATCTTCCCGGTGTCCGTGAGCGTCCTGACCAATACCCTGCCAGCCGAGAAGTCTGGTCGCGCAATCGGACTGGCGTATGGCATCGCCGGTTTGGGTAACGCGGCGGGCCCGCTTGTGGGCGGCTTGCTGACCCAGACGCTCGGATGGCGCTCGGTGTTCTGGATGCTGGTGCCCCTGTCGGTGGTCTCGATCGTCATCGGCATGAGGACGATTCCGGAGACGTCGGACGAAACCGCGCCCCGGCGAGTCGATCTGAGCGGTCTGGCATTGATCACGGTGGGCATCGGGTTGTTCACCTTCGCCTTCGACCGCGCGCCGGCGTGGGGATGGCTGTCGGCTCGCGTTCTGGCGATATTCCTCGCCTCGGTGGCACTTTTGGCAACGTTCGTCGTGATCGAGACGAGGGTGCGCAGCCCCCTGATCGACCTGTCGCTGCTGCGCAATCCGCGCTTCAGCCTGTTGGTGGTCGCCGGAACAGTCGCCAACATCGCGTACGTGGTGACGGTGTTCCTGGCCACGATGAACCTGCAACAGGTGCGTGGATTGGATCCGATGATGGCGGGGCTGGCCTTCCTCGGCCCGTCGGTGGGTGCGGCGCTGGGCGGTCCGATCTCGGGACGCCTGGCATCGCGTAATGCGCCCTTCGCCGTGATGGGTGTCGGGTGCACCGCGGCCGCGGTGTCGCTCGGTGTCTTGGCCGCCTCCGACAACTTCGCTGTCTATCTCGCCGCCCTAACGGCCTGCGGCTTCACCATGGGCCTGGTCTACGCGTTCACCACGGTCGCGACCCAGGCGGCGGTGGCACCCGAGCGGGCCGGGGAAGCCGCGGGTGTCACATTGACATCCCTCGTGACGCTCGCCGGCGTCGGTGTGGCGGTGTCGAGCAGTGGCCTGGAGGTGCTGCAGCACCACGGCCTCAGCACCGGTCACGGCATCAAGGTCATCCTCGCGGCGGGCGCCGCCCTACTGCTTCCCGCAGGCCTGGCCGTGCTCGCCATCGCGCGCCGCAAGGAGCGCGTGGGCAAGCCGGATCCTGCTGTCCAAGAACATATTTCAAACCCATACTGAGATCCATGCCAGAGGAAAGTGATCGTGATGAGTGAAAGCCTGCTCGCGAAGGCGACCGAAGACAATGGGACTGGTCCGCTGTCGCAGGGCCGGACGGTGCTGATGGTGTCCGCCCTGGCCTTGGCCGTGATGTCGTTCATGCTCAACGCCACCATGCTCGGCCCGGCGATCCGCGACATCAACACCCATCTCGGGCCGCACGCCTACGCGTCGATGTCCGCCTATTTCTACCTCGCGGGAGCGATCGCCAATGTGGTGCTGATCCGGTGGAGCGACTTCATCGGCCGCAAGCGGGTCCTGATCGGGTTCCTGCTCTTGGTCTGCATCGGGACCTTCATGTGCATCGCGGGCACGACGCTGCCGGTGGTGATCGTCGGTCGAATCCTGCAGGGGTGCGCCAATATTACTTACGGCCTCGCCTTCCTGATCATGCGTGAACGCCTCAGCGGGCCGGCATTCGGCATCTGCTGCGGCGTGATCTCGGCGATCAATGCCGGGGTGGCGGGCGCCGACGCGTTGCTCGCCGGTTTCATGGTCGACCGTTTCGGATATCGCTCCATCTTCGTTTTGACGTTGGCGGTCGGCGCCGTCGCCGTCGCGCTCTGCGCGCTGGCGGTCCCCGCGGACGAGCCGGGCCGCAAGAGCTCGGGCCGGATGGACTGGGCGGGAGCCGCCCTGATCGCTGTGACGGTCGCCGGGCTCAATCTGTACGTCTCCAACGGCGACCATATGGGCTGGGCCTCGCCCCTCATGCTCGGGTGTATCGCCACGACCATCGCCGCATTGGTGGGGCTCGTGCTGGTCGAGAAACGAGTGGCGACACCACTGATCCACATCGATCAGATGGCCTCGCGCTACGCGTGGCCGTTGATTGCCGTGACCATCCTGGTTTTCGGGTCGTTCATGGTGGTGCTCAGCTATATCGTCCCGTCGCTCGCAGAGAACGACCGCAGTGGCTTTGCGACCAGCGGGACGCTGACGGCGTTGTTGTTCATCACTCCCGGGGCGCTGGCCTCACTGGTCACGGGCCCACTGGCCGGGCGCCTGGCCGCCAAGATCGGCTTCGTCACCGTGTTGCGGTTGGGGCTGATCGCCGCGGTGATTGTCACCGCGCTGCTCGCGGTCTTCACGCAGGACAAGGCGATGGTCATCGTTCTGATGGCGGTGTTCGGCATCACGCTGGGCGTTGCGCTGACGCCGCTGAGCGGGCTGGGCGTGCTTCAGGCGCCCGAGGATGAGCCGGGGTCCCTGCCCGGGATCGCCAATGCCTCCTACGGAATCGGTGGTTCGCTCGGATTTGCTTGGGCCGGAACGGTTGTCGGATCGGGAACCGAAGCGAGCTACCACTCCGGATTGTGGGTGTGCGTCGGCATCGGTATCGTCGCCGTCGCGGCGAGCCTGATCCTGAAGCCGCGGGCCGCGGCATCGCCCGCCGACTCAGCCGACCGCATCCCGGCTAGCGGGCCGAGATCCAAGCCGACCGTGGAGGGTGGTTCGCACTCCGCCGTTGACGCACCGCCGCGATCGCTGTCTTGAGCCCGCGGCGCCGGCCTGTCGTCTTGTCGGTGGCGAGGCAACCGGGCCCGAGTTGAGCGAACATCCGCTCGCTGCGGGTCTCCGGCGCGTCGTCGGCGTTGTCCCGCAAGTATTTGTCCGGTAGCGAGAGTTTGGCGATGGTGCGCCACGTCTTGCCGTACTGGAACAGGAACGAGCCGGTGGTGTAGGGCAGGTCATACTTGTCGCACAACGCGCGGACCCGCACCGAGACCTCGTGCAGCCGGTTGCTCGGCAGGTCGGGGAACAGGTGGTGTTCGATCTGGTGGCACAGGTTACCGCTCATGAACCGCAGCAGTGGTCCGGACTCAAAATTGGCGCTGCCCAACATCTGTCGCAGATACCACTGCCCCCTGGTTTCGGCGTCCATGTCGGCCTGGGTGAATTTCTCTGCGCCGTCGGGGAAATGGCCACAGAAGATCACCGCGTTGGCCCAGACGTTGCGAATCACGTTGGCCAGCGCGTTGGCCTTCAGGGTCGACTTGAAGGTTGCCGCCGGCGACACGGACGTGAGGGCCGGCAACACGACGTAGTCCTTGAACACCTGTCGTCCGGCCTTGACCGAGAATTCGCGCGTGCGCTGCGCTGCGATGTCGCGTTCGGGGCCGGTCTGCGCGAGCTTCTCCAAATCGACGGTCTGCAAACCGATCCCCCACTCGAACCCGAGCGCAAGCAGGGCGTTGTACAGTACGTTGCCGATGTTGAAGAGCTCCCAGGGCTGGTCGCGGGTGACCCGCAGGATGAAGTAGCCCACATCGTCGTCCATGCCGAGGACGTTGGTGAATTTATGGTGCGCAACGTTGTGTGCGGCAATCCAGTGCTTCGACGCCGCACTCATGTCCCACTCCCAATTCGTGGAGTGGATCTCGGGATCGTTCATCCAGTTCCACTGGCCGTGCATGACGTTGTGGCCGATCTCCATGTTCTCGATGATCTTGGCCAGACCGAGGGTCACGGTGCCCGCCCACCATGCCGACCGTCTCGAACTGCCGGCGAGCATGAGCCGGCCCGCCACCTCGAGAGCACGTTGCGCGGCGATGGTGCGGCGGATGTAGCGGGCGTCGCGCTCGCCGAGCGATTCCTCGACGTCTCGCCGGATCGCATCCAGCTCGGCGCCCAGATTTTCGATGTCGGCGTCGGTCAGGTGGGCGAACGCCGAAACGTCAGTGATCGCCATGGGTTCCCCCTCAGGTCTTGGCCAGGACGCCGATCCGCCTTGCCTCAAACGGGAAGCGAAGCCACTCCCTCGTTGGGTTCAACGCGGCCAACGACCCTGCGGGTTCCTTCGGCCCGGCAGACTTAGGTGATTCTTATGTCCGCAGGCTGGCCCAGATCGCTTGTGCATCAACAGGGTTCGCTGAGTAGTGGCGTTAGCTCGATCAGATGAGCGGCGGCTCTGTACACAATAAGCGGCAGCTTAGTGATTGAGGCGACAACCCAGACGGTGTGTCCGCGGGCTCATCGCTTGGATCCGGTACCTCGTGGCCGCGGCGTGCGGTGCGCTTTGAGGACGTCGGCATTCGCCAGCGATTGCGCCTGAGCCGCCAACGTCGATGCCCTGTTGGCATACGCGACCGCGTCGACGTCGTTGCCGGTTTCCGCGCCGTGCGCCGCTGACAAATGTTGTCTGGCCTCCCCGAGCCGCGCCTGGGCTTCGCTGCCGATAGTGGAGCCATACCTGGCGACGTAGTCGGAGACTTGACGCACTCTGGCCTCCGCGGTGGACAAGGCCCGCTGCGCCGAATGCTCGTCCCCGGCACTGGTTGTCTGGCCACGTTTGGCGCGCCGGCGGCGACGCGCGCGCCACAGCGCGAAAAGCACCGCGACGACAACCACGGCCGCGATGGCGCCGATCGCGATCGGCAGCCAGTTCCGCTTGGGCGGGGTTGCCGATTTGCTCAACCCGTCGGCCGCCGCGACCGCGGCACTGCTCCAGTCTCTGGCGCCCACCGCCGGCTCGATTTGTCCGCTTTGCAAGCTGTTCAAATCTCCCGCGGAGAGCGCTTTCGGAGGCGGAGAGAACGCGTACGCCTTAGTGTTTGTGGCCACGGCCAACAGCGCGTCGCGGTTGCCCATTCCGCTGGCACTGCGGGTCCGGTCGGCCCAGTTCTCCGGTTTGAACCTGGAGAAATTGTCGACGTAGACCACCCACAGTTGGATGCGCCGAGCGTTGTAAAGCCGGTCGATTGCCGAACTGACCACCGCCCGACTGGAAACCGTCAACGCCCCGGTGTTGTCGGTGATGTGATCGGTGAGCTTGGTTGGCTGTTGCGCGCCGGCTGGGCCGGCCCACAGCAGCGCTGCAAAAAGCATTGTCAGGACGACGCCGAACAGGCGAGAAACCCGCATACGGGTAATCTAGCCGCCAATTCATGCCGGCGCGGGCGGGGATTCGAACCGGCGCGCGCCCCTCGCCGATAAACCCGTTGACCAGCGGAATCTACCCGCATGCGACGCCGCAAATGACATCGTTGCGCACTGGACACCCTCTGGTTAAGCGCGTAACCTCTGTCGCGCGTGACAGCGTTTCCCGCGAGTGAAGGGCTTTGACGAACATTGAGTAACACCATTGCGGTCTTCAACCCGTCCACCGAGGAGCAGATCGCGGAGGTCCCCGATTCCGACCAGACGGCCGTCGACGCGGCGGTCGCGCGGGCACGCGAGACCTTCGAGTCGGGCGTGTGGCGCAAGGCGCCCGCGTCGCACCGCGCGAACGTGCTGTTCCGCGCCGCCCGCATCATCGAAGAGCGCAAAGACGAACTGGCCGCACTCGAAGCCCAAGACAACGGCATGAACCTCACGGCCGCGGGCCACATCATCCCCGTGTCGGTGGACATGCTGAAGTACTACGCCGGCTGGGTCGGCAAGATCCACGGCGAGTCGGCCAATCTCGTCTCCGACGGCCTGCTCGGCACCTGGGAGACCTACCACATCTTCACCCAGCTCGAGCCGGTCGGCGTCGTCGGCCTCATCATCCCTTGGAACGGGCCGTTTTTCGTCGCGATGCTCAAGGTCGCGCCCGCTTTGGCGGCGGGGTGCAGCGCGGTCCTGAAACCCGCGGAGGAGACACCGCTCACCGCGCTGAAGTTAGAGGAGATCTTCCGCGACGCGGGCCTGCCCGACGGCGTCCTCAACGTCATCACCGGCTACGGCGAGACCACGGGCGCCGCACTCACCGCGCACCCGGACGTCGACAAGATCTCGTTCACCGGTTCGACGGAGGTCGGGCGGCTGATCGTCAAGGCGGCCGCAGGAAACCTCAAGCGGCTCACACTCGAACTCGGCGGCAAGTCGCCGCTGATCATGTTCGACGACGCCAACCTCGACAAGGCGATCATGGGGGCCGGCATGGGTCTGCTCGCCGGCTCGGGCCAGAACTGCTCCTGCACCTCGCGGATGTATGTGCAGCGCGGCATCTACGACCAGGTGGTCGAGGGACTCGCCGGGTTCGCGCAGATGCTGCCGATGGGCGGTAGCGACGATCCCGATTCCGTGCTGGGACCACTCATCAGCGACAAGCAGCGCAAGCGGGTGCAAGGGATCGTCAACGACGGCGTGGCCGGCGGCGCGAAAGTGATCACCGGCGGCAAGCCGATGGACCGCAAGGGTTACTTCTACGAGGCGACGATCGTCACCAACACCACGCCCGACATGCGGCTGATCAAGGAAGAGATATTCGGGCCGGTCGGCTGTGTGATCCCGTTCGACGACGAGGACGAGGTGATAGCCGCGGCGAACGACACGCACTACGGGCTGGCCGGTTCCATTTGGACCGAGAACCTGTCTCGCGCCCACCGGATGGTGAATGAGCTTCGCGCAGGCCAGATTTGGGTGAACTCCTCATTGGCGGCCGACCCGTCGATGCCGATCAGCGGACACAAGCAGTCGGGTTGGGGCGGCGAGCGGGGCCGCAAGGGCATCGAGGCGTACTTCAACACCAAGGCCGTCTACATCGGCCTGTGATCGCGGGGTCGCACGCGGCTTCGTCGGGCGCGGGCGTACGGCAGGGCGGAAATCGGCTCGGTGGATTCATCCTGGCATTACGCGTGGGTGGGGCGGTGCCGGTTACCGAAATGATCTGGCCGAGTTTAAGACTGGGTCATGGCTACGTGCGCTGGCATGGTTGCGATTTGTGCGGGTGTGGCTGAGTGGCTAGGCAGCGGCCTGCAAAGCCGTATACACGGGTTCAAATCCCGTCACTCGCTCCAAGCGGGCGCGCCTGCGTGAGAGGCCGCTACGGATCTTCGACGACAGCGCCGAGGTAGAACCATCGACCGGCGCGGCGCTCGAAGCGACTGCGCTCATGCAGGCTGCCCGCGCCGCCCGCGGCCTGGTAGCGGGCGGTGAATTCGACTTCTCCGGAATCATCGCCCGGCCCGCCAGCCCGGATGTCGAGCACCCGTAAGCCGGTCCAGACGGTCTGCGGGTCAACGGCCACGTCGGCCGGGCGGGTGCGCGGGTGCCACGTGCGGAACAAATAGTCGGCGTCACCAAGGGCGAACGCGGAATACCGCGATCGCATCAATTCCTCGGCCGTCCGGGCCTGTGACCCACCCTCGTGCAACGGCCCACAACAGGCGCGATAGGCCTTGTCGCTGCCGCACGGGCACGGCGGCCCGCGGAGTTCCTTCACATCAAGAGCCTGACAGACCCCTTGGGCGACTCACCGATCAATCGGCTCGGCGCGGCGAGAGCTATCCCCCGGCCTTGCCGGTAAGGCAACTGTGCGCGATCAGTAGCAGATTGAGCGTCTTCTTGTCTGCATCTTTCTTCCACTTGCCGAGGATCTGGGTGACCATCGGGTCATAGTCCTGCTGCTGCTTCTTTGGATCCTTTGGATCGAAACCCCAGTACCGCAACGTGATTCCACCGACTAACTGCGCAGCCAAGTTCTGCATCACGTAGACGACTTTCGGATCGTTCTTGAAGTCCCCGGTACCGATCGGGCCGGTATTGATTGTGGTGCCCGGCTTGATGTCCTTGGCCAGCGTGAAGGACGCAACGAACGTATTGAACATGTCCTCCATGGTGTTGAGCGCGAATTGCTGTGTCTGCGAACCGTCGACCTTCTCCACCGCGACCGCCAGCACATTCAAGTGCTGGTTGGGGTTTTGGGGTTGGGTGGTCTTCTTGATCTGGTCCAGCGTCATCGTCTCCCACCCGTCTTTATAAAGTCCTCCACCGAGCTCGATCGAACGGTTGACCTTCGTCAGGACCAGCGGAGTCGGATTGCTGCCCAACACGCCCGGCTTGCCTTGAGAGCGGGTGTAGTAGCCGATGGCCGCCGCATCCGCGAGTTGGGGCATCGTCAGAGCCATGGTTTCTTCCTGCACCATCCCATTGCCGAAGACACCGCCGCCGAGTTCATGGTTGGCGAAATCGACCCATAGTTCGTCGTTGCGGTAGTCATAGTGGCCACGGGCTTCGGGAATCAAGTTGACCGTGTTGTTGCCCTTGAAATCGTCAGAGAAATACTTCGGGAAATAGGCGGGGTCCGACTCCTTCTTTGAAGTGTCGAACCGATAGTCTCCCGGGTACTTCAGGCCCGATAGCGCTGTTTCGCTCGTGAAAGGCTGCGGCAGTAAGTCGGCCAAGGCGGCGTTGAGGATCCAGGCCTTCTTCGCGGGCTTCTGCTCCTTTGATTTGTCGTTCTTCGCTTCGTTTTCGAGTTCTGTGATCTTGGCCTTGAGGGGGCCCGGGAACGGGATGGTGAACGCCGCCGTGCTCTGGCCGGCGCCCGGGTCTGCCAGCGAGCAACCAGGCGGTCCGAACAACGTCGCCGCGGCAAGCACCGCCACTCCCGATCCAACGGCCAAGGCCGACACAAGAAACCGTCTACCAAGTCTTGGCGACTCCATTGCTACTCCTTGCTCGTCGTGGCGATGATGTGTGTGCCGGCAGCGTCTGCGCATACTCCACCGCCGTGGGACACACCGGGCGGAACGATTACGTTCCGCAACCCGCATTCCCAACGACTACCTAGGTG
Organism: Mycobacterium sp. 94-17; assembly: GCF_035617725.1. Taxonomy (NCBI): domain Bacteria; kingdom Bacillati; phylum Actinomycetota; class Actinomycetes; order Mycobacteriales; family Mycobacteriaceae; genus Mycobacterium; species Mycobacterium sp. 94-17. Next base: position 4,553 of record NZ_JAPIYN010000020.1, on the reverse strand, counting down.
GAGCGCCACAGACATCGCGCGTGGCAAACGCAACGATACGGGTCCCGCGTCGGTCGCCGAGGTGATTTGAAAGATTTTCTTTCGAGACTGACAATAAAATCCTGAATCGTGTAACGCATTTGCCCGCGCCGGCATCCCGGCCATCTCAAAGATCGAATGTCGAGGCACCTAGATGGGCGGTTGCCCGGCGCTAATCGCGCCATTCATTCAGGGGCTGTGGCGAACGGTCGCCGAAATCAACATTTACGGCTTGTTACCGTGAGGGCGCCGTCTGTTTTTGGCCTCAGCCTCGAGCCGCAACCGGACCGCACGCGCCCGCGCGTCGGCGGCCCGCGCTTGAGCCTCGGCGGCTTGCGCTCCCGCCCAAACCTCGGCGGCCCGAGCTCGGGTTTCGGCGGCTTCCGCGCGCGCCCGACCCTCGGCGGCCAACGCCTCGGCCTCGGCCGCTTCCGCCCGCGCCCGCTCGCATGCGCGCGCCTCAGACGCCGTGACTTGAGTTTCGACGGATTGTGCGCGCGCCCGCCCCTCGGCGGCCAACGCTTCGGCCTCGGCCGCCTCCGCCCGCTTCCGCGCCTCGGCTGCCAACGCTTCGGCCTCGACGGCCTCCGCCCGCTTGCGCGCCGCAGCGGCGAGCGCGTCGGCCTCAGCGGCCTCCGCCCGCTTCCGCGCCTCGATGGCCAACGCCTCGGCCTCGACGGCTGCCGCCCGTGCCCGCGCCCGCACCCCCGCCTCGACGGCCAGTTTTTCCGCTTCGGCGACCTCTGCCTGCGCGTGCGCCTCCGCGGCCAGCGCTTCGGGCTCGGCGGCTTTTGCTTGATTCCGCGCTTCCGCGGCCACGGCCTGAGCCTCGGCGGCTTTGGCCTGCTTGAGCGCTTCGGCGGCCAAAGCCTGGGCCTCGGCAGCCTCCGCGCGCTTGCGCGCCTCGGCGGCCAACGCCTCGGCGGCCGCGGCTTCCGCGCGCGCCCGTTCCCGCAGCCGCGCCTCCGCGGCCAGCGCCTCTGCCTCGGCGACCTCCGCGTGCGCCCGCGCCTCGGCAGCCACCGCCTCGGGTTCGGCGGCCAGCGCTTCGGCAGCGGCGGCTTCTTCTTGCGCCCGCGCCTCGGCCGCCAGTGCTTCAACTTCCGCGGCGAGTGCTTCCGCTTCGGCGGCCAAAGCCTCGGCCGCGGAGGCGTCTGCCCGCGCCCGCGCCTCGGCAGCCACCGCCTCGGCTTGGGCGGCCAGCGCTTGAGCGGCTGCCGCTTCGACCTGCGCCTCCGCCTCGGCTTGGGCCGCCGCCGCTTGCGCTGCCGCGGCTTGGGCCTGCGCCTCCGCCTCGGCCTCGGCTGCGGCGGCCAGCCGCAACGACTTCTTCGTGACCTGAATGGTTTGGTCGGCGCGCGGCTGGCGGTTTCGTATCTGAGTGCCTGCCGCTATCCGTGCCCTTTGCGCCGCTGCCTCCCTATACGGGCCGGCCAAGAAATCAATCAATACCAAAGCCGCGCCGGCCAGCAATACCAGCGGCAGGGCCAAGAACGGGCGATTGACCATCCCCCAGATGCCGGCGACCGCGAGCGGGGCCGCCAACAGCGCCGCGGCCCCCGGATACCGACTGCCCAGTTCGAGAATCGTCGCGGGCACCGCGGACGCCCGCGCGGTTAACGAAAGCCGATCCGGCCGACTAACGACGATTCTCTGAGATCCCACGATCCCTCTCCTCCACGGAGACGCTGGCACATAAACACTAATATGCGGGCGGTCGCGGCGGTAACCCAATTGCCCGTGTCTCGGCACCAATGTCGGCGCAGGCCCGGCGCCGCGATGGCGCGCTCGGGAGACGCCCTCGAGCGCTGCGGTGCGCAGGACCATCCGGTGTCGCCGGAATCCGCACGATTCCGTCGTGAATCGTGTGCCAAGGCTCTACGCTGCGGGTTGACCTGCTGCGTCATCCGGCGAGGAGGTGGGCGCATGGAACCGTCGATGACGTCAGATCATTCGCAGAGCACCGGATTCGACTGGGCTCGACTGGTGAAGATGCCCACCGTGAGCGAAGACTGGTTCACGGGGAATCAAATTCTTAACTTCTATCCGATGGACAAAGACTATCGAAATTCACCCGCGGCACGGGCGATGGTAGCCGAACACTTCGAAAATGCCAAGGCCCTGAACACCGATGCTGCCCTGCTCAAATTCGGATCTGATCATGTGACCCTGCGGGGCGCATTTTTGGAGATGGGCGTGTGTACGGGAAAAACTATCAATTTCGTAGCCGCGCTCAATCCGGAGGAACGCATCTGGGGATTCGATTCGTTTGACGGGCTGCCCGAACAATGGACCCGCACCGATATCACCGCACCGGAAGGAACTTTCCGGGTCAATGCCGAGGGATGGACGCCACCGGTCCTCCACAATGTAACCCTGGTCAAAGGCATGTTCCACGAAACGCTGCCATGGTTCAAAGAACAAGTCTTGAAGTCCACTCCGATCGCTTTCCTGCATGTCGATTGCGACATTTACGCGTCCACGAAAGAGATCTTCGACCAGTTGGGCGAGAACATCGTGTCGGGAACCGTAATCGTATTTGACGAGTTCTATAATTACCCGGGAGCCGAATGTCACGAGTTCAAAGCATTCCAGGAATTTCTGGACCGCTCCGGGAAGAAGCCTGTCTACCTCGCCTATAATCAATACTTCGAGCAAGCGGTTGCCCAGATTGCCTGAATAAGACTCAGAGCATTCCGAGCAGCCGCAAGTCGGTCACATATTTGACGATGATCTCCGCCGAGATGCGCGGGATGTCATTGTCCGGGCCTATTTTGGCGTCTCGCACCGCGGCACGGAATCGGTCGACCGGCGCCAAGGACCCGTGCATCGGCTCTCCGGGCTGTAGGTCATCGGAATTGCGCAACGCCAACATCTGCAGCACCGACGACTGGCGCTGTCGATCCGGCAGGGCGCGCAGGGCGGTCTCAAATCGATGCACCCACTGCGCAAAGTCTTCGATGCGCTCGATCGGGTAACCGGCCTCGATCACCCAGTCGACATACTCGTCGACCCCGATGCCGTCGTCGTGCGGGTTCATCACGTGGTAGGTCTCGAACCCGTCGACAACCTGCGCGCCCAGTGTGGCGATCGCCTCGGCAACGAAATCCACTGGCAGTGCGTCGAAGTGCGCGCGCTGCCGGTTGCCCTGGGCGTCGAGCTGGTAGAACGAGACAGGCGCAACACCGGCAGCCACCACGCTGAGCACCGCCCGGGTGAACATATCTGACACGTTGAGCTGGCCCGCATAGCGGGTCTCGACCATGATCCTGTCGCAGCGAAACACCGTTACCGGCAGCCCACACAGGTCATTGGCCTCGCGCAGCAACACCTCGCCCGCCCATTTGCTGTTGCCGTATCCGTTGGAGGCGCCGCCGTCATTGGCGCGGGTGGGGCTGATGAGGCGAATGTCGCCATGTTCGGTGAACGCCGACGGCTCGATCTGGTCGCCCACGTTGGCAGTCGACACGTATGCATAGGGCTTCAGCTTCGTCGTCATCGCCATGCGGATCAGCTCGGCGGTGCCCACCACATTGGGCCCGAACAACTCGCTGTAGGGCAGGATGCCGTTGACCAGGGCCGCGGAATCGACAATCAGATCGACGGTGCCGGCCAGCCGCTGCCACGTCTGGTCGTCGAGGCCGAGGTTGGGCTCGGCCTTATCGCCGGCGATGACCCGCAGATGATCGGCGGCGAGCTCGCGGAAGTGCGTTAGCAGCTGCGGGTCGCCGCTGTCGAAGCCCTTGTCCAACCGTTGTCGAGCGTCCTCGTCGGAGCCGGCGCGAACCAGGCAGATCAGCGTGCCATCGACCAGCTCCAGCCGCTCCAGCCACTCCAGGACCAGGTAACGCCCCAGGAAACCCGTCGCCCCGGTCAGCAGGACGGTGCGCACCTCAGCGCTCGGGCCCGGCAAGCTCGGTGCGGTGGCCAGCGTGGGAGCGTCAATGAATTTGTCGAGCGTGAGGTCACGAGCATGCACCTCGGCGGCGTCACGGCCGTGCACCTTTGCGAAGGTGTCCGCGCCGGCATGTTTGCCCACCTGCCGGCTCAGGCTTCTTACGGTCGGCGCATCGAATATTGCGCGCACCGCGAGGGCGGCGTCCAGTGCGGAATTGGCCGCGGCGATGACGCGCATCGCCGAGAGTGAGTCGCCGCCGAGGTCGAAGAAGGAGTCGTCGATCCCGACGCGGTCGAGTGCGAGGGTTTGGGCGTAGATGCCGGCGAGGACTTCTTCGATGGCGTTGGTGGGGGCGCGGTAGCTGTCGCGGGTGTAGTCGGGTGCGGGTAGGGCGCGTTTGTCGAGTTTGCCGTTGGGGGTCAGGGGCAGGGTGTCGAGGACGACGATCGCGGCGGGGACCATGTAGGCGGGTAGCTGCTCGGCGAGTCGGGCGCGGAGGTGGTCGGGTGCTGCGCTGCCGGTGACATAACCGACCAGGCGGGTGTCGCCGGGCCGGTCTTCGCGGGCGACCACCACCGCCTGGGTGACACCCTGCAGCCCGGCCAGTGCGGCCTGGACCTCACCGAGCTCGATGCGA
>NZ_JAPIYN010000019.1:0-114386 GCF_035617725.1 Mycobacterium sp. 94-17 | reverse complement strand
GAGCGTCGGGAGCCGGCGGCGGCGGAGCGTCGGGAGCCGGCGGCGGCGGCGCGTCCGGAGCCGGCGGCGGCGGAGCGTCCGGAGCCGGCGGCGGCGGAGCGTCCGGAGCGGGTCCGGCGGCCGGCACGTTGGGGTCGAAGCCCACTGGGGCATCGTCCGCGTGTGCGGTGGCCGACGGGATGGTCACGAGCGTGCCCGTGACCGCGGCAAGAACGAGCGTCTTTCGGACGTTCTTCAAATCTGTTCCTTTCGCGGGGCGCGCGCCAAAGCAAGCCCACCGAGGTGGGCTGAAGCTGTTGGTTGATGCCTGCTTTGAAACGTGCCGTCTGGGTCAGGCACGGCAGCGGCGGGCCAAGTCTGCCCGGCGGGTGTTACCCACCGACCACGGTCGGGCTTTCGCCGTCCGTGGCACCGCTCGCACGCGGGTCCGTGATTCAGTTATTCGATTACTCTTCCGTAACCCGTTGTGGGCTATCAGGGACCGTAGAAGACCCCGGCGCGTTCGTCATCTTGGAAATTCGGGTATCTCGTTTCGGTAACAGGCCGATCACGCCGCGGTAGCGGGCCCGTTTACGCAGGTCGCCCCGGCCTTTTCGGAATCAGCGCTCGCGCGGCGCGCAACACCAGAGGGTGAGCCGAATCACCTGCGTTTTGTGAGCTGGCGCACGTTTATTTGCACGGCCGGAGGCGATTTACCCGCGCCGCAACGGATCCGAACCGCGGCCCGGCGAGCGGTGCACGCTACCGACAACCCCGCATTTCGCGAATCTCAAATGCCACAGCAAATCGGCAAGGCGAGCTATATCGAATCCAGCAGTGCCACAGTTTTATTCACGAACAGACCATCGCCGGGGGCTGTGCCATTCAGCCCATCTCGCTTCTGTTCGGCGTATCATCCTGTCCGACAACATCTCTCACTGAACCATGCTTGTTTGCAATGTTTTTCACCCACATCGATCGAACTTGAGCTCCCCGCGCAACGCGTCCGGATCCGCCACCCATCGGGGTGGGCAGACCCGTTCTCGCCACACCTCGAATTTGCTGAAATTGGCGAATTCTCGTGATTACGTCCCAGGCGCCAAACGGCGCCGAACCGATGGATGCGCAGCTGACTTCTTCAAATCACCGCTGGCGCAACAGATCACGATGTGCCGCGGCCGAATGGGCAAATCGGCACGCGTCCCGCCACAGCACAATTGCACTATCAGCAACTGGAAATACGGCTATTTCGAATGGCGCATTGCGGCGCGAATCACCGCCGAATTCACCTCTCAAGCAAATTCGCCGGCGCGATCCGGCCGGCTCTCAGGCCGTCAGCTCCGGGACTGCGCCAACGCCAGCAGGTCGCTCTCCGTGTTGACGTTGGCCAGGAAGCGCGATTCCGGCAGAACGATCTGCTGCGCGTCGGAAGCGTCGATCAAGGCGCGCATCGCGCGGGCGCCGCCGGCGACCAGGCCGTCGATCCGGTCGGCCAGATCGGTGCGATACAGCGCGGCCAGGTAGTGGCTGCGACCGTCCCACGGCAGCACGATCTCGGCGCTGGTCTCGGTGGCCAGGTGCATCAGGTCGTCGATCAATGCCGCGGACAGAAGCGGCATGTCGACGGCGCAGACGAAGGCATACCGGGCGCCCGCCTGCGCGGCCGCCCGCAGCCCGCGGCCGGTCGGCGGCAGCGGGCCCTGGCCGCGCACCTCGTCGCGGATGACCTGCGCCTGCACGGCCGGCAACGGCTGCCCGGGCGCGGCCATCACGAAAATCGGCTCGCAGCGTTGCGCGATCACCCCGGTGACGTATTCGAGGAGCGTGGCGGCGCCGCCCGGGCCGGGCAACGTGGCCTTGTCGCGGCCCATGCGACGTGACTCGCCGCCGGCCAACACTATCCCCGCCAGTGGCACGGCCCGTTGGACTGCGTCGGGTGTCTGGTCGCCCACGTCAGTCGACGGCCCACGTGTCGCGCCCGCGCAACAGCGATTGCAGCGCGGCCGAGTCGAACGGCTTCGCCGACTGGGCCGCCTGGACCTGCGAGCGGGCCGCATCGTCGTAGGTGGGCCTGCTGATGTCACGGAAGATGCCCAGCACGGTGTGTTCGAGGTTCTGGTCCGAGAGCCGGGACAGCGCGAAAGCGTAGGCCGAGTTGTCGCTGTGCGCGTCGTGCGCCACGATCTCGTCGACCGACACGTCGGCCGTCTTGGCCACGTCCAGCCCGAAGCCAGACTTCACCACGCAGTATTCGCCGTTGGCGCCGAACACAATTGGCTCGCCGTGCCGGACGTTGATGACCCGCTCCTCAGCGCCTTCCTTGCGCAGCGCGTCGAACGAGCCGTCGTTGAAGATCGGGCAGTCCTGCAGGATCTCGACGACGGCGGCGCCCCGGTGCCCGGCGGCGGCGCGCAGCACCTCGGTGAGGCCGGCGCGGTCGGAGTCCAGCGCGCGGCCGACGAAGGTCGCCTCGGCGCCCAGGGCCAACGAGACCGGGTTGAACGGGTGGTCCAGCGATCCCATCGGGGTCGACTTGGTGACCTTGCCAACCTCCGAGGTGGGCGAGTACTGACCCTTGGTCAAGCCGTAGATCCGGTTGTTGAACAGCAGGATGGTGATGTTGACGTTGCGGCGCAGCGCATGGATCAGGTGATTACCCCCGATCGACAACGCGTCGCCGTCGCCGGTGACCACCCACACCGAGAGGTCCTCGCGGGCCAGCGCCAGGCCGGTGGCGATGGCCGGCGCGCGGCCGTGAATCGAGTGGAAGCCGTACGTCTCGAGGTAGTAGGGGAACCGGCTCGAGCAGCCGATGCCGCTGATGAACACGATGTTCTCGCGCCGCAGCCCCAGGTCGGGCAGGAAGTTGCGGATGGTGTTCAGGATGACGTAGTCCCCACAGCCCGGGCACCAGCGGACCTCTTGGTCGCTGGTGAAGTCCTTGGACTTCTGCGGTTGGTCTGTGGTCGGGACCCCGTCGTTCTTGGTCAACTTGGCGGTGACACCGAGGTCTTTGCCGGCCAAATTGCCGATCAGGTCAGTCACGAGCGCCGCTCCTCCTCATCGCTTCGCTCTGCATGGTCGCCGGCCGCTGAGCTCATGCGTCGGCTCCCACCGTTGCTGCCGCCATCCTGGCGACCATCGTCTTGTCGTTTTCGACCTCCGCCAGCGTCCCGCCCAGCGCGGCGCGGATGACGCGGCCGATCTCGTCGGCCAGGAATGCAACGCCCTGCACCTTGCTGACCGATTGAACGTCCACCAGGTACTTGCCGCGCAGCAGGAACGCCAGCTGACCCAAGTTCATTTCCGGCGCGACCACCTGCGGGTAGCGCCGCAACACCTCGCCCAGGTTGGCCGGGAAGGGGTTGAGGTAGCGCAAGTGAGCGTGCGCCACCTTGATGCCCTTGCGCCGTGCCCGCCGGCAGGCCTCACCGATCGGGCCGTACGAGCTGCCCCAGCCGATCAGCAGCAGCTCGGCGTCGCCGGTCGGATCGTCGACCTCCAGGTCGGGCACCGCGATCCCGTCGATCTTGGCCTGGCGCAACCGGACCATGAGGTCGTGGTTGACCGGTTCGTAGGAGATGTTGCCCGAGCCGTTCGCCGCCTCCAGCCCGCCGATGCGGTGCTCGAGCCCGGGCGTACCGGGTACCGCGAACTGCCGGGCCAGCGTCTCCGGGTCGCGCGCGTAGGGCTGGAAGGGTTCGTCCGGCTTGGCGAAGGTGTGCATGATGGGGGGCAGCGTGCTCACGTCCGGAATGCGCCACGGCTCGGACCCATTGGCGATCGCGCCGTCGGACAGCACGATCACCGGGGTGTGGTAGGACACCGCGATGCGCGCCGCCTCGAGTGCGGTCTCGAAGCAGTCCGACGGCGAGCGCGGGGCCAACACCGCCACCGGTGACTCGCCGTTGCGGCCGAACAACGCCTGCAGCAGGTCGGCCTGCTCGGTCTTGGTCGGCAGCCCGGTCGACGGGCCCCCGCGCTGCACGTCGACAACGAGCAACGGCAACTCGGTCATCACCGCCAGGCCGAGCGCTTCGGACTTCAACGAGATGCCAGGGCCGGAGGTGGTGGTGACGCCCAGCGCACCGCCGTACGAGGCGCCGATCGCCGCGCAGATACCACCGATCTCGTCCTCGGCCTGGAAGGTCATCACGTTGAAGTTCTTGTGCTTGGACAGCTCGTGCAGGATGTCGGAGGCCGGCGTGATCGGGTAGCTGCCGAGCACGACCGGAATGTCGGCCAGCTGCCCGGCCGCCACGATGCCGTACGCCAGCGCGGTGTTGCCCGAAATCTGGCGGTATTCGCCCGACGGCAGCGTCGCCCGGGACACCTCGTAGGTGGTGCCGAAAGCCTCGGTCGTTTCGCCGTAGTTCCAGCCCGCTTTGAGCGCCAGCACGTTGGTCTCGGCGACCTCGGGCTTGCGGGCGAACTTCTCCCGGATGAATTTTTCGCTGGTTTCGATGGGCCGCCCATACATCCACGACAGCAGGCCGAGCGCGAACATGTTCTTGGCCCGCTGGCCGTCCTTCTTGGTGGCGCCGATCGTCTCGACGGCCCCCAGGGTCAGCGTGGTCATCGCGACGGAATGCACCACATAGTCCGACAACTCGTCGGTCTCGAGCGGGTTGGTGACGTAGCCGACCTTGGTCAGGTTGCGCTTGGTGAACTCGTCGGAATTCGCGATCACCATTCCACCGCGGGGCAGATCGCCGAGATTGGCTTTGAGCGCAGCGGGATTCATCGCGACGAGAACATCGGGGCGGTCACCGGCAGTCAGGATGTCGTAATCGGCGATCTGAATCTGGAAGGACGAGACCCCGGGCAGCGTGCCTGCAGGAGCGCGAATCTCGGCGGGATAGTTGGGCTGGGTGGCCAGGTCGTTACCGAAAAGCGCTGCCTCGGAGGTGAACCGATCCCCGGTGAGCTGCATACCGTCACCGGAATCCCCGGCGAAGCGAATGACGACTTGTTCGAGACGCTGACGGTTGGATCCGTTGGCAGAAGCCCCATTCGGTGAGTCTGATCCGGCTCCGCTGCCGTTCGGATCCACGTCTTTGCCCTCCACTTTGTTCACCGGACAGGCGCTCCGCCGACGTTCCAGGTACGCGCCGCCGGAGCGACCTCAACGCATGAGCGCATTTATGTCACTGCCGGTATCAATTATGGCATTTCTTTGAGGGTTGCACGGCCGTCTCTTATGCATCCCACGCCGCGCGTTTGCCGGCAAAACGCGAAGTCAGTCGGGGCTACTGGCGAGTACGCCACCAAACTGTGTTATTGGTCACGTCGACCAGCCAATATTCGCCGTTCGCTTTCGGGCGCCGCTATTTCGATAGACCCGGCTACCCGTGGTCGGTGACCGCCGTTTCCGGCATCGCGATCAGATACAACACGAAACCCGCCCCGGCCAAAGTGCCCAGGAAGGCGAACGCGGCGTCGTAGCCGCCCGCGACCACGATCGAGCCCGCGACAGCGTTGGATACCGCGGCGCCAACGCCCGTCGCGGCCGTTATCGCTCCCAAGCTGACGTTGAAACGACCGCTCCCGTGCGTCACATCCTGCACGACCAGGGGAAACAGAGCACCGAACACGCCGGCTCCGACGCCGTCCAGCAACTGCACGCCGACCAGCCAGTAGGTGTTGTCCGAGCATGTGTAGAGGAATCCACGGGCGGCCAGCACCGCGAATCCGGCCAGGAAGATCGGCTTTCGCCCCCAGGAATCGGCCTTGGCTCCGGCGACATAGGCAACCGGCACCATGACGACTTGCGCGGCCACGATGCAGCCTGCCATCAGGGCTGTCCCGACGTCTCTGTTGTGCAGCGCAAGCAGCTGGCCGACCAGCGGCAGCATGGCCGCATTGGCGAAGTGGAAGGCGATGACCGTGACGGCGAAGGTGACCAGCCTGCGATTGCCCAGCAGCGTTGTCAGCCCGGACGGATTCTGGTGCAGCCCTCCTGGGACATGGTCCATCCCCCGGGCAACGTCATGATCGATCGCCTCCCCCGGAATCCACAGTGTCGCAACCACGCTGGCGACCGCCATGGCGGCGAGCACCCAGAACACCACCACCGGGCCGAAGAAGCAGGCCAGGCCGCTGGTGATCGCCGCGGCGCAGGCATTTCCGGCGTGGTTGAACGACTCGTTGCGGCCGATCCGCCGGGGGAAGCGACGGGAGCCCACGAGCCCCAGGGTGATGGCGGCCAGCGCGGGGGCGAAGACGGATCCGGCGACCCCGGCGAGCGCCTGCAGCGCTGAGACCGAATAGAACCCTGGAAACAATGGCATCGCCACCGACGCCACGGTGATCGTCAACGCGCCGCCGATGATCAGCGCACGCTTGGCAGTGCTTCTATCCACCAAGGCGCCGGCCGGACCTTGCGCGACGATCGCTCCGATACCCCCGACCGCCATGACGAAGCCGATCGACCCTTGATCCCAGTGGTGGGTGAGGAGCAGGTAGATCGACAGGTACGGGCCCAAGCCGTCACGAACGTCGGCCAGCAGGAAGTTCAGCAGATCCAGGCCGTGCGAAAGGCGCCGGGGAACCGCGTCACGAGGAATGCCGGTGCGCTCCAGGATCTAGTTAGGCGCTCTTGTCCCGACGCTCGGAACGGGACGGCTTGCGCGGCACGATCGTCGGCAGCACGTTGTCCTGGACAGTCTCCTTGGTCACCACGACCTTGGCGACGTCATCGCGGCTCGGGATGTCATACATCACCGGCAGCAGAACCTCTTCCATGATGGCCCGCAGTCCACGAGCCCCGGTGCCGCGATGGATCGCCTGGTCGGCGATCGCTTCGAGCGCGTCGTCGGTGAACTCCAGCTCCACATTGTCCATCTCGAAGAGGCGAGTGTACTGCTTGACCAGCGCATTCTTCGGCTCGGACAGGATCTTGACCAACGACTCGCGATCGAGATTGGTGACCGAGGCGACCACCGGCAACCGCCCGATGAATTCGGGGATGAGGCCGAACTTGATCAGGTCTTCGGGCATCACTTCGGCGAAGTGATCGGTGGTGTCGATCTCGGCCTTGGAGCGCACCTCGGCGCCAAAGCCCAGACCACGCTTGCCGACGCGCTCGTAGATGATCTTCTCCAAGCCCGCGAACGCCCCGGCGACGATGAACAGCACGTTGGTGGTGTCGATCTGGATGAACTCCTGGTGCGGGTGCTTGCGCCCACCCTGCGGGGGAACCGATGCCTGGGTGCCCTCCAGAATCTTCAGCAGCGCCTGCTGGACGCCCTCGCCAGAAACGTCGCGGGTGATCGACGGGTTCTCGCTCTTGCGGGCGATCTTGTCGACCTCGTCGATGTAGATGATGCCGGTCTCGGCGCGCTTGACGTCGTAGTCGGCGGCTTGGATCAGCTTGAGCAAGATGTTCTCGACGTCCTCGCCGACGTAACCGGCTTCGGTCAGCGCGGTGGCGTCGGCGATGGCGAACGGGACGTTGAGCATCTTGGCGAGCGTTTGGGCCAGGTAGGTCTTGCCGCAACCGGTCGGTCCGAGCATCAAGATATTGGACTTGGTCAGCTCGACCGGCTCGTGCCGAGAGTCCCGGCCCTTCTCGCCGGCCTGAATCCGCTTGTAGTGGTTGTAGACGGCGACGGCCAGCGTCCGCTTGGCGGTGTCCTGGCCGATGACGTATCCCTCCAGGAACTCCCGGATCTCGATGGGCTTGGGCAGCTCGTCAAGCTTGACGTCGTCGGCGTCGGCGAGTTCCTCTTCGATGATCTCGTTGCAGAGGTCGATGCACTCATCGCAGATGTACACGCCGGGGCCAGCAATGAGCTTCTTGACCTGCTTCTGGCTCTTCCCGCAGAACGAGCACTTCAGCAGGTCACCGCCGTCTCCGATGCGCGCCATGGTGCTGAGGGCCTACTTCCTGTTCGCCGTTGGTCGTGCCTGTCCCGCATGCATTTACCGACGCTACCCGTTGGATCGGGCCCGACGCGACCATAAGGGCCGAATCGCGTCGGTGGTATTCATGCGCATCCGTATTGATGAAACATATAGCCAGACGGTGCCCGTAGCTCGCCAAAGACGCGCTTTACGTGTCTTTGGCGTGTCGCGGTCGTGATGCAACCGAGGCCCACGGACCTCCGACTCAGCTTCGCAGTGGAGGTGCCAACCCAAGGCCGATAACCGCAAGGCCTGGGGCGGACCCCCCAAGAAATCACCCTACAGTGGCGGCGTGGGTTTGGCTGGGGTCTTTGACTGGCCCGCCGGCTCGCGGACGCCCCGCACGAGATCGGCGCCGTGCGCCGAGCGTGCAACCAGGGCGAAAAATCGGCCGGGCGGAAATTCGCCGTGCGAGCACGCTCGGCGGAAGGGCCTAGGCGGTTTGTGCCGACAGCTTGCGGTACTCCAGCACGGTGTCGATGATCCCGTAGTCCTTGGCCTCGTCGGCGGTCAGGATCTTGTCCCGGTCGGTGTCCTTACGGACCGTCGCGGCGTCCTTGCCGGTGTGGCGGGCCAGCGTGGTCTCCATCAGCGTGCGCATCCGCTCGATCTCGGCGGCCTGGATCTCCAGGTCGGAGAACTGTCCCTGGATCACGCCCTGCAGCGACGGCTGGTGGATGAGCACCCGCGCGTTGGGCAGTGCCATGCGCTTGCCCGGGGTGCCAGCGGCCAGCAGCACCGCCGCGGCCGACGCGGCCTGACCGAGGCAGACCGTCTGAATGTCGGCGCGCACGTACTGCATGGTGTCGTAAATCGCCATCAGCGAGGTGAATCCGCCGCCGGGAGAGTTGATGTACATGGTGATGTCGCGGTCGGGGTCGAGCGACTCGAGCACCAGCAGCTGCGCCATGATGTCGTTCGCCGACGCGTCGTCGACCTGGACTCCGAGGAAGATGATGCGTTCCTCGAACAGCTTGTTGTAGGGATTGGACTCCTTGATCCCGAAGCTGGAGTGCTCGATGAACGACGGCAGGATGTAGCGCGCCTGGGGCTGGGTGTCGGGGTGCTGGGCACTCATCGGGCTTCTCCATTGGTGATGTGGGCGGCGCGGGTGATGATGTGGTCGACGAAGCCGTACTCCAGGGCTTCCTGCGCGGTGAACCAGCGGTCGCGGTCGGAGTCGGCTTCGATACGTTCGATCGACTGGCCGGTGAACTCGGCGTTGAGCCGGAACATCTCCTTCTTGATGACGTGGAACTGCTCGGCCTGGATGGCGATGTCGGCGGCGCTTCCCGTCACGCCGCCGAGCGGCTGGTGCATCAGGATGCGGGCGTGCGGCAACGCGTAACGCTTGCCCTTGGTCCCGGCGGCCAGCAAGAACTCACCCATCGAGGCGGCCATGCCCATCGCGTAGGTGGCGATGTTGCACGGCGCCAGCACCATGGTGTCGTAGATCGCCATCCCGGCGCTGATCGATCCGCCCGGGGAGTTGATGTAGAGGTTGATGTCTTTGTCCGCGTCCTCGGCGGCGAGCAGCAGAATCTGTGCGCACAGCCGGTTGGCGACCTCGTCATTCACCTCCGAACCCAGGAAGATGATGCGCTCGGAGAGCAAGCGCTCATAGACCGAGTCCGTGAGGTTCAGACCCACCGAGTTCGAACGCATGTCAGTCACGACTGGGTTACCTGCTTTCTCAAATCTGTTTGAACCGACACTAACCAACCGAGCGCGACGTTTCGCGTCCACGCACCGCCGAACCGGGCACGTTCGCTCACAGCGTCACGATCCCCGTCACTTCTCGGCGTCGGCCTCGTCGGATTCGCCGGACTCGTCCGAGTCCTCATCGGCGCCGGCGGCAGCCTGGTCGGCCTCGTCGTCCTGCCCGCGCCTGCCGAAGAATTCACTGGTGTCGACGGCGTTACCGGCGGTATCGGTGACGGTCGCGGCCCGGATCACCTCGGCGATGGCCAGCGCGCGGCGCACATCGGCGAACATGGTCGGCAGCTGGTTGTTCTCCTGCAGGTAGGCCAACAGTTGCTGGGGCTCGATGCCGTATTGCCGCGACGTCGCCACCAGGCGCTCGGTCAGATCGTCCTGGCCGACCTGGACCTTCAGCTCGTCGGCCAAGGCGTCCAGCAGTAGCTGCCGCTTGACGTCCGTCTCGGCGGCCTCACGCGTCTCGGTCTCGAATTCCTCGCGAGACTTGCCCTGCTGGGCCAGCACTTCCTCGAGCCTGGACTCGTCGTGGTCGAGGCTGTGCAGGGCGTTGTGCAGGGCGCTGTCGACCTGGGCCTTGACGATCGCTTCGGGCAGCGGCACCTCGACCTGCTCGAGCAGCGTTTCGAGGGCTGCCTCGCGAATGTTTTCGGCTTGCTGGGCGCGCTTGGTACGCGCGACCTGCTCGCGCAGGTTGGCCTTCAGCTCGTCGATGGTGTCGAACTCGCTGGCCAGTTGCGCGAACTCGTCGTCGGGCTCGGGCAGCTCCCGCTGCTTGATCGACCTGACCGTCACGGTCACCTGCGCGTCCTTGCCCGCGTGCTCGCCGGTCGCCAGCGCCGCGGTGAACTCCTTCGATTCGTCGACGGACAAGCCGATCAGCGCTTCGTCGAGGCCGGCGATGAGGCGGCCCGAGCCGACCTCATGGGAGAGGCCCTGCGCGGCCGCGCCCGGAACCTCCTCGCCGTCGATGGTGGCCGACAGGTCGATCGAGACGAAGTCGCCGTCGGCGACGGGACGGTCCACCCCGGTCAGGGTGCCAAATCGGGCACGCAGAGACTGCAGTTCTGCCTCCACATCGTCGTCGCTGACCTCGATCGGGTCCACCGAGACCTTGAGCACGCCGGGGTCCGGCAGCGTCAGCTTGGGGCGGACGTCCACCTCGACGGTGAAGGCCAGCTCCTCGCCGTACTCCTTCTTGGTGACCTCGATCTCGGGCTGGCCCAGCGGGTGCACCTCTGATTCGGCGACGGCCTGGCCGTAGCGCGCCGGCAGCGCCTCGTTGACGACCTGGTCAAGCATCGCCTCGCGGCCGAAACGCGCCTCCAGCAACTTCGCCGGCGCCTTGCCCGGCCGGAAGCCGGGCAGTCGCACCTGGCGGGCCAGCTCCTTGTACGCGCGCTGAAAGTCGGGTTCGAGTTCGGCGAAGGGGACCTCCACGTTGATCCGCACCCGGGTGGGGCTCAACTGCTCGACGGTGCTCTTCACGGGTGCGCTCCTCGGTAGCTCGTTCTCGGTGGTCGTGGGTCGTGCGCCTGGCACGGCGCCGGCGCGCTGGTCGGGGTGACAGGATTTGAACCTGCGGCCTTCCGCTCCCAAAGCGGATGCGCTACCAAGCTGCGCTACACCCCGCGCTGACCTCGATGATCCTAAGGCTCCCTCGACACCCGGTTGGCCACGGGCTTCGCTGCGACGTCGCCGACCTCACGGGGCGATCACAAAATCGAGTCGATTAGATTTGATCTTCGTCGCCAGCTACAGTCACGCTCGACTAACACATGCGGGCGTAGCTCAATGGTAGAGCCCTAGTCTTCCAAACTAGCTACGCGGGTTCGATTCCCGTCGCCCGCTCGGGCTAACTATCTGCTCGACAGAGAGGCGCCATGAGCGACCCGACGACCGACGTGTCCATCCACGGCTCGTGCGCGTCGGACTTCGCCGGAGTTCGCGACGCGTTCGAGCGCAATTTCACGCTGGGCGACGAAGTCGGCGCGGCGGTCGCCGTGTGGGTTGACGGGACTCTGGTCGTCGACCTGTGGGGTGGCTGGGCCGACGCGGCTCGTACCCGGTCATGGCAGCAGGACACCCTGACCACGGTGCTGTCCGGCACCAAGGGCCTGTCGGCCACCTGCGTGCACCAGCTCGCCGACCGAGGCGAGCTGGACCTGCAGGCGCCGGTGGCCCGCTACTGGCCCGAGTTCGGCCAGGCGGGCAAACAAGACATCACGCTGGCGATGGTGATGAGCCACCGATCCGGCGTGATCGGCCCCCGCACCCGGCTGCGGTGGGAGCAGGTCGCCGACTGGGACTACGTCTGCGAACAACTGGCTGCCGCCGAGCCGTGGTGGGAGCCGGACACTGCGCAGGGCTATCACATGACCACTTTCGGTTTCATCATGGGCGAGGTGTTCCGCCGGGTGACGGGCCGGACCATCGGCCAGTACCTGCGCACCGAGATCGCCGAACCGTTCGGCGCCGACGTCCACATCGGGTTGCCGCTGAGCGAGCAGTACCGCTGCGCCGAGCGGGTGAACAAGCCGCACGCCCGCGACCTGCTGGCCGACGCGAATGCGCCCGGCTACCCGGCCAGCCTGACTGAACACCCGAAGGCGGGCCTGTCCATCTCGATGGGTTTCGCCCCCGACGACGAACTGGGCTCCCACGACCTCACTCTGTGGCGCGAACTCGAGTTCCCCGGCACCAACGGGCAGGTCTCGGCCCTCGGACTGGCGACGTTCTACAACGCGCTCGCCCAGGAAAAGGTGCTCAGCCGCGAGCACATGGACCTGGTGCGGGTCTGCCGGGGCGGGCTGGACACCGACCTGGTGCTGGGGCCGCGGGTCGCCGACCACGGATGGGGTTTGGGTTACATGCTCAACCAGCGGTGCGTCAACGGGCCCAACCCGCGGATATTCGGCCACGGCGGCCTGGGCGGTTCGTTCGGGTTCGTCGACCTCGAGCACCACATCGGCTACGGGTATGTGGCCAATCACTTCGACCCCACCAAGGCCAACGCCGACCCCCGCAGTCTGGCCCTGTCCAACGAGGTCTACTCCGTGCTGGGAGTCAGCTAACGCTCGGACGCGAACGCGCCCTGCCGGGTGAGGGCAGGGCGCGTTCGCGTTAAGTGACTGATCGGATCAGGGGTGCCAGCCGGGAGGCGGCGGCGGGCCGCCCGGACCCCAGCCCGGGCCACCGGGCCCGCCCGGGGGCGGCGGGCCGCCCGGACCCCAGCCCGGGCCACCGGGCCCGCCCGGGCCACCGGGCCCGCCCGGGCCCCAGCCCTCGTGATGCCAGTCGTGGCAGTTGTTCCAGTCCCAGTTGTTGCCCCAGCCCGGGTCCCAGAACTCACCCGGACACCACTGCGGGAAGGGTCCGGGCTGCGCCTGCGCCGAAGTTGCGACGCCCAGGCCCGCCAAACCCAGCCCGCCGATTGCGAGAGCCGTTGCGGCCAAACATGGAAGAGTTTTCACACGGCATTCCTACCCGCGTCGATGCTTTGGCTAAACAATCGGCGCCAGTGTTTCGAGCTGAGAGTTTCCTGTCAATCAGCGTCGCGCCGCTCCCCGCAGGGCCTGAAACGGTCAGTTCTGGCAGGTCGGGCACCAGAACACGTTTCGTCCCTCCAGCACCGTCGTGCGGATCGGGTCGCCCGACACGCGGCAGGGTTCGCCGGCACGCCGGTACACGTAGGTGCGGGGGCGATCGGGCCGGTAGGACGGCGCGCCGTGGTCGTGTTCGGGGCGCACCACGATGATCTTGCCGCGCCGCAACCCGACCTTCATCAGCGCGACCAGATCGGCCCAAGCCGCGTCGAACTCGTCCTCGCCGACGTCACGGCCGGGCCGGAACGGGTCGATCCCGTGGCGGAAAAGCAACTCGCTGCGGTAGACGTTGCCCACCCCGGCCATCACCGTCTGGTCCATCAGCAGCGCGCCAATCGGCCTGCGGGACTTGGCAATCCGCTTCCACGCCCACGACGGGTCGGCGTCGCTGCGCAGCGGGTCGGGGCCCAGCCTGGCCAGGACATCTCCCACCTGGCCTTCGTCGATCACTTCGCACACCGTCGGGCCACGCAGATCGGTGCCGTACCCGGCGCCGACCATGCGCATCCGCACCTGGCCGACCGCGTCGGGAAACGCCCCGTCGCCGGGCCGCTCCCACTCGGTGAAGGCGCCGTACAGCCCGAGATGCACGTGCACGATCGGGCCGCCCGCGTAGTGGTGGAACAGGTGCTTGCCCCACGCGCTGGTGCGCCGCAGCACCCGGCCGTCGACCAGCGCGGCCGAGTCGGCGAAGCGGCCCTGCGGGCTGGACACCGCGACGGGGGCACCGGCGTAACGGCGTTGGTGCAGCCGGGCCAGCCGGTGCAATGTATGCCCTTCGGGCACGCGCAGACCTTTCCGGCCTAACCCGCCGCGCCGGGGACCGGCGGGGGCTGGTGGGTGCGTTCGTATTCGGCGAGTATGTCGATACGTCGTTGGTGGCGTTCGGCTTTCGACCATGGCGTGGTCAAGAAGGCGTCGACGATGGCCAGCGCCTCGGCGACGGTGTGCATGCGGCCGCCGATGCCGATCAGCTGGGCGTTGTTGTGTTCGCGGGCCAGTGCCGCCGTTTCCTCGCTCCAGGCCAGCGCGCAGCGGGCGCCGGGGACCTTGTTGGCGGCGATCTGCTCGCCGTTGCCCGACCCGCCCAGCACCAGGCCCAGGCTGCCCGGGTCGGCCACGGTGCGTGTCGCGGCGGCGATGCAGAAGGCGGGGTAATCGTCGTCGGCGTCGTAGCCGAAGGCGCCGCAGTCGATCGGCTCGTGCCCGGACTTTTCAAGATGCTCGATGATCTGCTGCTTGAGCTCGAATCCGGCGTGGTCAGAGCCGAGGTAGACGCGCATGCCCGCAATCCTTACACAGCCACCCGCCGAGCCGGCGTCGGCGATCGCGGCGGATCGCCGACGCCGGTCTAGTCGAACTCGGGCTTCTCGGTGCGACTGCGCTTGAGCTCGAAGAAGTGCGGGTAGGAGGCGAACGCGACCGAGGCGTCCCACAGCTTGCCCGCCTCCTCACCGCGCGGAATCTTGGAGAGCACCGGCCCGAAGAACGCCACGTCGTTCACGTGGATGGTCGGTGTGCCGACGTCGTCGCCCACCGCGTCCATGCCGGCGTGGTGGCTCTTGCGCACCGCCTCGTCGTACTCATCGCTGTTCGCGGCCTCGGCCAACTCGGCCGGCAGGCCCACATCGGCCAGCGCCAGCTTGATCACGTCGTCGAGCTCTTTGTTGCCCTCGTTGTGGATCCGCGTTCCCATCGCGGTGTACAGCGGCTGCAGCACCTGTGCGCCGTGGGCCTGCTCCGCGGCGATCGCCACCCGCACCGGGCCCCAGGCCCGCTTCATGTTCTCCCGGTAGTTCTCCGGCAGGTCTTCGCGGTTTTCGTTGAGCACCGCCAGGCTCATCACGTGAAAGTTCACGTCGATGTCGCGAACCTTCTTCACCTCGAGGATCCAGCGCGAGGTGATCCATGCCCAGGGACACAGCGGATCGAACCAGAAATCGGCCTTGTTGTTCGCGGCGGCGGTATCGGGCATGGCGGATCCTTTCGACGGTGAACGGCAGAAAAGTCTGATCTGCACAACCGTAGGCGTCTGCGTCCTGTTCCCGATTTGCGTGACCCGTAAGTTGGATGCGTGGCTCTTCCCAACCTCACCCGCGAACAAGCCGTCGAACGCGCCGCGCTGATCACCGTCGCCAGCTATCAGATCGACCTCGATCTCACCGACGGCTCCGGCGCCCCCGGCGAACGGACCTTCCGCTCGGTCAGCACGGTGGTGTTCGATGCGCTCGCCGGCGCCGACTCGGTCATCGACATCGCCGCCGACACCATCCGCAGCGCCACCCTCAACGGGCGCGATCTGGACGTCTCCGGCTACGACGAGTCGACCGGCATCCCGCTGCGCGGGCTGGCCGACCGCAACGTCGTCGTGGTCGACGCGGACTGCCGCTACTCCAACACCGGCGAGGGGCTGCACCGGTTCGTCGACCCGGTCGACAACGAGGTCTATCTGTACTCGCAGTTCGAAACCGCCGATGCCAAACGCATGTTCGCCTGCTTCGACCAGCCCGACCTCAAGGCGACGTTCGACGTGCGAGTGACCGCGCCCGCGCAGTGGAAGGTGATCTCCAACGGCGCGTCGGTCTCGGTGAACGAGGGCCTGCACACGTTCGCCACCACGCCACGGATGAGCACCTATCTGGTCGCCCTGATCGCCGGCCCGTACGCCGAGTGGAACGACACCTACACCGACGAGCACGGCGAAATACCGCTGGGCATCTTCTGCCGGACCTCGCTGGCCCGGCACATGGACGCCGAGCGGCTGTTCACCCAGACGAAGCAGGGATTCGGCTTCTACCACAAGAACTTTGGACTGCCGTACGCGTTCGGGAAGTACGATCAGCTGTTCGTCCCCGAATTCAACGCCGGCGCAATGGAAAACGCCGGCGCGGTGACATTCCTCGAGGACTATGTCTTCCGCAGCAAGGTCACCCGCGCCTCCTACGAGAGGCGCGCCGAGACCGTGCTGCACGAGATGGCGCACATGTGGTTCGGCGATCTGGTCACCATGGCCTGGTGGGACGACCTGTGGCTGAACGAGTCGTTCGCGACCTTTGCCTCGGTGTTATGCCAAAGCGAGGCAACCGAATTCGCCGAGGCCTGGACGACGTTCGCGACCGTCGAGAAGTCGTGGGCCTACCGCCAGGACCAGCTGCCGTCCACGCACCCGATCGCCGCCGACATCCCCGACCTGGCCGCGGTCGAGGTGAACTTCGACGGCATCACCTACGCCAAGGGCGCATCGGTGCTCAAGCAGCTCGTCGCCTACGTCGGGCTGGAGCACTTCCTGGCCGGGCTGCGCGACTACTTCCGCACCCACGCGTTCGGCAATGCGACGTTCAGCGACCTGATCACCGCCCTGGAGCAGGCGTCCGGCCGCGACCTGTCCGACTGGGGCAGCCAGTGGCTGAAGACGACCGGGCTGAACACGCTGCGACCGGATTTCGACGTGGACGCGAGCGGCGCGTTCACCCGCTTCGCGGTGGCCCAGAGTGGCGCCGCGCCGGGCGCCGGCGAAACCCGGGTGCACCGGCTGGCGGTCGGGATCTACGACTCAGAGAATTCGGACGGAACCGGAAAGCTGGTGCGGGTGCACCGCGAGGAGCTCGACGTCGAAGGTGCCGTCACGGAAGTTCCTGCGCTGGCTGGTGTTTCGCGCGGTCAGCTGGTGCTGGTCAACGATGATGACCTGACGTATTGCTCGCTGCGGCTGGACGCCGAGTCGCTGCGCACCGCGCTGGACCGCATCGCCGACATCGCCGATCCGCTGCCGCGCTCGCTGGTCTGGTCGGCCGCCTGGGAGATGACGCGCGAGGCCGAACTGCGGGCCCGCGACTTCGTGTCCCTGGTGATGGGCGGCCTGCACGCCGAGTCCGAGGTGGGCGTGGCCCAGCGGCTGCTGCTGCAGGCGCAGACGGCATTGAGCTCCTACGCCGAGCAGGGCTGGGCGCGCGAGCACGGCTGGCCGCAGTTCGCCGACCGGCTGCTGGAGCTGGCCCGCGGCGCGGAGCCCGGGTCGGATCACCAGCTCGCCTTCGTCAACACGCTGTGCTCGTCTGTGCTGTCGACCGGTCACGTGGTGACCCTGGCGGAGCTGCTCGACCGCGACCCCGCCGAGTTGGAACTGGCCGGCCTCGACATCGACACTGACCTGCGGTGGCGAATCGTGACGGCGCTGGCCGGCGCGGGCCGCGTCGACTCCGACGGGCCCGCGACGCCATTCATCGACGCCGAGATCCAGCGCGACCCGACCGCCGCCGGCAAGCGCCACGGCGCTCAGGCCGCGACGGCACGGCCGCAGCTGCAGGTCAAGGAGGCGGCCTGGGCGACGGTGATCGAGGACGACACCCTGGCCAACATCACCGCCCGCTCGATCATCGCGGGCTTCGCCCCCGTGGGGCAGGCCGAGTTGCTCGCGCCGTTCACCTCGCGCTACTTCGAGGCGATCTCCGGAGTCTGGGAGCGCCGGTCCAGCGAAGTGGCCCAGACGGTGGTGGTCGGTCTGTACCCGCACTGGAACATCAGCGACGACGGCGTCGCCGCCGCCGACGACTTCCTGTCCGACCCCGAGGTGCCCGCCGCGCTGCGCCGCCTGGTGCTCGAGGGCCAGGCCGGAGTGAAGCGTTCGTTGCGGGCGCGCCTATTCGACGCCGATCCGGGCTGAGCCGGGAGCGACTGAGCCCGACCGGGGTCAGGCCGGTGAAATCCCGGCGCTCAGCACGCGAATCGCGCTGACCAGCCCGTCGACCAGGTCGCCCCGCTCGAAGGCCGACGACGCGGCGGCGACCCCCAGCGGCGCGGCCGACTCGGCGCCCCGGCCGCGAACCTGCGTGCCGTAGACCACCTCGATGGCCTTCTGGCCGGGCGAGACTGCCAGCAGCACCGCGTTGTCCGGCGTCGGCACGTCGGCGAGTATCTCGCGGGCCCGCGCGGCGGTGTCGCTGCCCAGGTCGCCCAGGTAGATTGCGAAGCGCGTCTTGGAGGCGCGGGAGCCGAATTTCAGCGCGTCGTCGATGGCGACCAGGTCTTTGGTCGAAAACGGGAAACGCACCGACAGTTCGCCGGGCTCGGTGACGCCCGAGACGCGCCCGCTGGTGGTGATCACCCAACCGTGCGGCAGCTCGGCGGGTTCCTTCGTCGCGACCTCACCACGTGCCACTGGCGCCACCTCCAACTGAGAATTCCGACGTGCCGTGTCCGCCGTGGGCGTGGCCGACGTCTTCGCCGGTGGCGGCCCACAGGATCGGCGGATGCGTCCAATCCTCACCGAGCTTGTAGGCCGTCGGGTGCGGGCCCTTGTGGGACCAGATCAGCACCGACAGCGTCGCCACCAGCAACAGAGGTATTCCGATGAAGATCAGGTGGATTTGCATAACGCTCACGACGCAAACCGTATCCCACGAATCGATCCGTCGGCGCGACCGGACCGCGGATTGTCGATCAGGCCGCGCCCTCGCCGAGATATCGGGCCCAGGCCGGATCCAGTTCCTTGACCGTCGACAGCAGCCGCCAGTGCTGGCCGGTCGGCGGCAGCGGCGGGCGGCGCAGCGCCCAGCCGAGCTCGCTGAGCAGCTTGTCGCCCTTGCGATGGTTGCAGTTCGAGCAGCACGCGACGCAATTCTCCCAGGAGTGGTCGCCGCCGCGGCTGCGCGGCAGCACGTGGTCGACGGTGTCCGCCTTCGCCCCGCAGTAGGCGCAGCAGAACCGGTCGCGGTGCATCAGCGCCGCACGGGTCATCGGTACGCGCGCCCGGTAGGGCACGCGGACGTAGGAGCGCAGCTGGATCACCGAGGGCACCACGATCGAGCTGGTCGCCGAGTGGATGACGGGCCCGGCCGGATCGTGGTGGACCACGTCGGCCTTGCCACAGATCACCATGACGATCGCGCGGCGCATCGGCAGCGCGGTGAGCGGCTCGTAGGTGGAATTCAGCAGCAGGACCCGCCTGCGACTCCAGATGGAAGCGCTCTCCGAACGGGCGGGTGGATGGATATCAACACTGTGCAGCGACGACACGGTTGTGGGCCCGGTCAACCCTGCCGCGCCCACCTGACCGCGGTGGCTGCGGCGTCTTTTGCCCTGCGCCATAGATCCTCCGCGAACAGTCCACCATGATTCGCGGGCGATCGCACCCCTATTGCAGGTGAACGCCGTGTCGATCCGGTGAACGGCAAGGCATGGGTCGGGTCGGCGCCGCGCGGCGTCGCGGGGATGCACCACAATGGACGGCGATGGATCAGGTAGCAGAGTCGTTCTACGAGGCGGTCGGCGGCGCGGACACCTTCCGCGCGATCGTCTCCCACTTTTACGCTCAGGTTCCCGAGGACGAGATCCTGCGTGAGCTGTATCCGCTCGACGATCTCGAGGGCGCCGAAGAACGCCTGCGGATGTTCCTCGAGCAGTACTGGGGTGGCCCGCGCACCTACTCCGACCGGCGCGGACACCCCCGGCTGCGGATGCGTCACGTGCCGTTCCGGATCACTCCCCTGGCGCGTGACGCGTGGCTCCGGTGCATGCACACGGCCGTCGCGTCGATCGACGCGCAGACGCTCGACGACGAACACCGCCGCGAGTTGCTCGACTATCTGGAAATGGCCGCCCACTCACTCGTCAACTCACCGTTGTGAGGGCGAATCCTGTCGGCCCACGAAACGAAGCGGGGTGGAATGGACTCCAAGCCGTGGTGGTCAAGCGCGGTGTTCTATCAAGTGTATCCGAGGTCGTTCGCCGACAGTGACGGCGACGGCGTCGGTGATCTGGACGGGGTGACGGCCCGGCTGGACCACCTGGTGCGACTGGGCGTGGACGCCATCTGGCTCAACCCGGTCACCGTGTCGCCGATGGCCGACCACGGCTACGACGTCGCCGACCCGCGCGACATCGACCCGCTGTTCGGCGGGATGGCCGCCATCGAGCGACTGATCGCCGCGGCACACCGGCGGGGTGTGAAGGTCACCATGGACGTGGTGCCCAACCACACCAGCTCGGAGCATCCGTGGTTCCAGGCGGCACTGGCCGCCGGCCCCGGCACCGACGCGCGGCAGCGCTACTTCTTCCGCGACGGCCGCGGCGACCTCGGTGAGCTGCCGCCCAACAACTGGACCTCGGTGTTCGGCGGCCCGGCCTGGACACGGGTGGTCGAACCCGACGGCAGCCCCGGCAAGTGGTATCTGCACCTTTTCGACGCCGAACAGCCCGACCTGAACTGGGAGCACCCGGACGTCTTCGACGACTTCGAGAAGACGCTGCGCTTCTGGCTCGAACGCGGCGTGGACGGCTTCCGGATCGACGTGGCGCACGGCATGGCCAAGCCGGCGGGCCTGCCGGATTCACCCGCGGTCGAGTCCAAGGTGTTGAGCCACACCGACGATGACCCGCGCTTCAACAATCCGCGGGTGCATGACATCCACCGCGACATCCGCCGGGTGGTCAACGACTATCCGGGGGCGGTCACCGTCGGCGAGGTCTGGGTCACCGACAACGTCCGCTGGGCGGAGTATCTGCGGCCCGACGAACTGCACCTGGGGTTCAACTTCCGGCTGACCAAGATCGACTTCGACGCGGACGAGATCCGCGACGCGATCCAAAACTCGCTGGCCGCCACCGCCCTGCAGAGCGCGGTGCCCACCTGGACGCTGTCCAACCATGACGTCGGCCGGGAGGTCACCCGCTACGGCGACGGCGAGGCCGGGCTGCGCCGCGCCCGCGCGATGGCCATGGTGATGCTCGCCCTGCCCGGCGCGGTGTTCATCTACAACGGCGAGGAACTGGGGCTGCCCGACGTCCACCTGCCCGACGAGGTGCTGCAGGACCCGACGTGGGAGCGCTCCGGGCACACCGAGCGTGGCCGCGACAGGTGCCGGGTGCCGATCCCGTGGTCGGGTGACACGCCCCCGTTCGGGTTCTCGTCGTCGATGCAGACGTGGCTGCCGATGCCGCCGGAATGGGCGGCGCTGACCGTCGAGAAGCAGAGCGGCGACCCCGACTCCACCTTGTCGTTCTTCCGGCGCGCACTCGAATTGCGCAAGCGCCGCGCGGAATTCGGCGGCGGGGGCATCGAATGGCTGGACGCGACCGACGATGCGGTGATCTTCCGGCGTGCGGGCGGACTGGTCTGCGCGCTCAACAGCGGCGCATCGCCGATGCCCCTGCCGGCGGGCGAGCTGATCCTGGCGAATGCACCCCTGCTCGAGGGCAAACTGCCTCCGGATTGCGCGGCCTGGCTGGTGTAGGCGGCCCGCCCGCGCCGCCGGAGTGACGGTGAGCATTTTGCGGCCGACTGCTCTATATGTAATGGATGGCTTCCTACGAGTGGACGGTGATCGGCGCCGGGCCGGCGGGCATCGCCGCGGTGGGAAGGCTGCTGGATCACGGAGTCGCGGCCGAGCGGATCGCCTGGATCGACCCGGCCTTCGCAGCCGGCGATATCGGCCAGAAGTGGCGCTCGGTATCGAGCAACACCCACGTCGCCCTCTTTCTCGAATACTTCAACGGCTCCAAGGCATTTCGCTTCTCCGAGGCGCCGCCCATGCCGCTCAGGGAGATCGACCCGCAGGAGACCTGCGTCCTGGGCCTGGTCGCCGAACCCCTGGTGTGGATCACCGAACAGCTGCGTGAGCAGGTCGACTCCCTCACGACGACGGCCACCGCGCTGTTCCTTCAGAACAGACGGTGGCGGGTCGAGACGGAGCAAGCCAGCATCTCCTCGGCGAACGTGGTCCTGGCCGTCGGCGCAGATCCCAAAAAGCTTTGCCACCCCGGCCTGCGGGAGATCCCCGTCCGGGTCGCCCTGGACCCCGACAAGCTGGCCGCCGAATCCCTCGAGGGCGCGACGGTCGCGGTGTTCGGCTCGTCGCACTCGTCGATGATCGTGCTGCCGAACCTGTTGCGCCACCCCGTCGAGCGCATCGTCAACTTCTATCGGAGCCCACTGAAATACGCTGTCTATTTTGACGATTGGATCCTGTTCGACGACACCGGGCTGAAGGGCCACGCGGCCGCCTGGGCGCGGGAGAACATCGACGGGGTGCTTCCCGAGCGCCTCGAGCGGTGCTGGGGGTCCGGCCCGGAAGCAGCCGAGAAACTCGAGCAGTGCGACCGCGTCGTCTACACCGTCGGCTTCGAGCGCAGGACATTGCCCGAGACGCCGCAGTGGGGCCGGCTGGACTACAACCCCACCAACGGGATCCTGGCCCCCGGCCTGTTCGGGGTGGGCATCGCGTTCCCTCAGTACGCCGAAGACCCGTACGGGTACGGGCAGTTCCGGGTCGGACTGAAGAAATTCATGGACTATCTGGACGCCGTCCTGCCGCTGTGGCTGCGCTACGGCCCGTAGGCCTCCGCCGGCGGGCCCCGGTCGCCGACCGCCTTTAAACTCAGCCTGATTCCGTTTCGGGAATCGCCCGCGGCGGCCCCGTCAGCCCAGCAGCAGCGCCTGATCGCCGCGGCGACGGTACACCGAACCGAACCGGGCGTCCACCCGCAACCACGTCGGCAGTATCCGGACCCGGATCAATTCGTCGGTGTCGACCGCGTCGGGTGACTGCGGCAGAAAACCCATCGCGGTCAGGGCGAACACGCAGCGCATCGGCAGCCCGACCTGCACGTCGGCCGAGCTGACCTGAATGACCTCTTGGTCGAGCAGCGAAACCGGTGGGCCATGCGAACTGCCGTGCTGCTTGGCAAGTTGCGCACCGCGCTGCGCCAGGTCAAGAACCACCCGGGCGGGTATGTCCTCGAGGTGGGTGAAGCCGGAATCCGGCGGCAACGCGCCCCGCCATGCCGAATCCATCGCGAAGCCGGGATCGACGTAACCGGAGGCATCCATCGCGGATAGGCCGCGCGCCAGGGTGTCCGCGCCCACCGACAGATCGCCGGGCCGTACCTCGCCGACTACTATCCTGCTCGCCAGCACGTCGAAACCCGTTGCGACCCAAGCCGTCAGCAGCCCCGGGGACCGGGTCCGGAATCGGATGATCGCGGCGTCGTCAAGCCGCAGCGCGCGGTCGACGAACGCCGCCAGATCCGCGCGATGCGCGTCCCGGGAGTCCGCTCCCAGCCATAGTCCTCGGTCGGCTACCTGATCCACCGTTGCAGATACTCCCGATGTTGTGGCGAGAGGCGCACCAGCCGCTGCTCCTCGATATGGACGGCGGCCAATTGCGACTCGGCGATGACGGCGGGCTTCGACTCCGGATCCGCGGTGACCGAACGCACCTCGTAGCCGAGCGTGAAGTCGACCGCGCGCAACCGCTTGGTCCACATGGTGACCTGAAGCGGCGAATCCACCAGGCGCAGCTGGCCTTTGTAGGTCACCTTGACCTCGGCGATGAGCAACCCGATGGTGGTGATGTCGACCTCGAAGGCCTCGCGCAGGAACTGCACCCGCGCCTCCTCCAGGATCGTGACCATGGTGGCGTGGTTGATGTGCTGATACATGTCGATGTCCGACCAGCGCACTGGCACGGGCGCGACGAAGCCGACGCTCAACTTGACGATCCTCTTCCGCTGGTGCGGGTCATGCGGCGGATTTGCCGCGCGGCGACGGACAGCGTCGCGAGGTCCTTGCTTCCGGTCTCCTGGATTTCGATAAGTGTGCGGCGGGCCCGCTCGATCCGTGAGGCACTCAGGTGTTCCCACTCGGCGATCTTCTCTTCACCACTTTCGTCCGGCTCCCCCACGGCGAGCACATCGAAGCACAGCGAACGCAACGAAGCATAGATGTCGTCGCGAATCGCCAAGCGCGCCAGGGAGTGCCAGCGGTCCCGTCGCGGCAGTTGGGATACCGCGGTCAAGAGTCCGTCGGTGCCGAGCCAGTCCATGAGCGCGAAGTAGGTGTCGGCGACCTCGGCGGCGTCGATGTCGTTGATGTCGCCGATGTCGATGATGTCGAGCAGGCTGAAGCGGTAGAGCCCGGCGGCCACCGAATAGGCGAGGTCTTCGGGTGCGCCCTGGGAGGTGAATTCGGCGGCTTCCTTTTCGACGATGGCCTTGTCGTCGCCGCGCAGCCACTCCGACATGTGCGGTGTCAGCGCCTGGACCTTGGCGGCGAACCGGTTGATCTCGGCGCCGACCGCCAGCGGCTGCGGACGGTAGTTGAGCAGCCAGCGTCCGGCGCGGTCGATCAGCCGCCGGATGTCCAGGGTCAGCCGATCCGACAGGGCAACAGCAAGATTCGCCGCACGGATGCTCCGCCACGTCTCGCCCACGCTGAATATCGCGTCGGTGGCGACGTAGGTGCGCACCGCGTCGACGGGACCGACACCGACGTCTTCGACGATCCTGAACGCGTAACTGATGCCTGCCGTGTCCACCAGGTCGTTGATCAGCATGGTCGTGACGATCTCGCGGCGCAGCTGATGCGCGCGGATCTCCTGAGTGAAGCGCTCCCGCAACGGTTTCGGGAAGTACAGCGGAAGCCGGGAGGCGAACACGTCCTGCTCGGTCAGCTCCGTCTCGAGCATCTCCTCCTTGAGCCCCAGCTTCACGTGCGCCATCAGGGTGCACATCTCCGGCGAGGTGAGACCGATCCCGGCCTCCGCCCGCCGCGCGATCTCCTTCTCCGAGGGCAGCGCTTCCAGGTCACGGTCCATGCCACGCCTGTCGACCAGGTCCTGAATCAGTCTGGCGTGCACCGGCAGCAGGCTGGCCGCGTTCGCCCGGCTGGTGCCGATCAGGTCGTTCTGATCGGCGTTGTCCGTGAGCACCAGGCGCGCGACCTCGTCGGTCATCGACTCCAGCAGCGCTTTGCGCTCCTGCGGCCTGACCTTGCCCGCGGTGACCAGTGAGTCGATCAGGATCTTGATGTTGACCTCGTGGTCCGAACAGTCCACACCGGCCGAGTTGTCCATGGCGTCGGTGTTGATCCGGCCACCCGCCAGGTCGAATTCGACGCGGCCCAGCGCGGTCACCCCGAGATTGCCACCTTCGCCAATCACCTTGGCGTGCACCTGGCTTCCGTTCACCCGCACCGGATCGTTGGCGCGGTCACCCACGTCGGCGTCGGATTCGGACTCCGCCTTGATGTAGGTGCCGATGCCCCCGTTGAACAGCAGATCCACCGGCGCCTGCAGAATCGCCTTGATCAGGTTGGGCGGCGTCACCTCGATCACCCCCTGGTCCGGTCCCTCGATGCCCAACGCATCGCGAACCTGCGGGCTGACCGGAATCGCCTTGTGCTCACGGCTGTACACGCCGCCGCCCGCACTGATCAAGGACGCGTCGTAATCCTCCCAGCTGGACCGCGGCAGGTCGAACATCCGTCGACGTTCCTCCCACGATCTCGCGGCGTCCGGATCGGGGTCGACGAAGATGTGCCGGTGGTCGAAGGCGGCGAGCAGCCTGATGTGCTTGCTCAGCAGCATGCCGTTGCCGAAGACGTCGCCGCTCATGTCGCCGATCCCCACCACGGTGAAGTCCTCGGTCTGGGTGTCGACGCCCATCTCCCCGAAGTGCCGCTTGACGGCCTCCCATGCGCCCTTGGCGGTGATGCCCATGGCCTTGTGGTCGTAGCCGACGGACCCACCGGAGGCGAACGCGTCACCCAGCCAGAATCCGTAGGACTTCGCGACGTCGTTGGCGATGTCGGAGAAGGTGGCGGTGCCCTTGTCCGCCGCGACCACCAGGTAGGCGTCGTCACCGTCGCGCCGAACGACTTCCGGTGGCGGGCTGACCTTTCCGCTCGCATGGTCGACATTGTCGGTGACGTCGAGCAGGCCGGAGATGAAGAGCTGATAGCAGGCGACGCCCTCGGCGCGGGTGGCTTGGCGATCGGCGGCCGCGTCGCCGGTGGGCAGCGGCGGCCGTTTGAGGACGAATCCGCCCTTGGCGCCCACCGGCACGATGACGGCGTTCTTGACGGCTTGCGCCTTGACCAGGCCCAGGATTTCGGTGCGGAAGTCGTCTCGACGGTCCGACCAGCGCAGGCCGCCGCGGGCCACCGGCCCGAACCGCAGGTGCACGCCTTCTACCCGGGGCGAGTAGACGAAGATCTCGTATTTGGGGCGCGGCAGTGGCAGCTCGTCGACCAACTGGGCGTCCAGCTTGATCGCCAGCACGTTGCGCACCCGGGCCGAACCATCAAGCGTGACAAAGTAATTGGTGCGCAGTGTGGCTTGCACCAGGGAGGCGAAGGCACGCAGAATGCGGTCGGTATCCAGGCTCACCAGCGCGTCGATGTCGGCGGCGACTGCAGCGGCGGCGGCCTGTGCATCGCGATTCGCCGCGGAATCGGGGTCGGGGTCGAACAGCGCCTCGAAGAGGGCGACCAGCGATCGTGCGGTCGATGAGTGCTCGTTGAGCACCGCTTCGATGTAGGACTGACTGTAGGGAAAGTTGGCCTGCCGCAGATACTTTGCGTAGGCGCGCAACAGCACGACCTGCTGCCATCGCAGGCTCGCGCGCATCACCAGCTCGTTGAACCGGTCGACCTCGAGGCGGCCGTGCCAGATCGCGGTGACCGCGTCGGCGAACCGCTCGGCCATCGCATCGCGCTCGGCCGGTGTCGAGGCCAGCCGGATGGTCGGGTGCGGGGAGATCTTGAACTGATAGATCCACACCGGCAGCCCGTCGGACCTGTTGACGGTGAAGGGGTGCTCCTCGAGCACCACCACGCCCATGCTCTGCAGCATCGGCAACAGCTGGCTCAGCGACGCGGTGCGCCCGCCCAGGAACCAGGTCAGCTGAGCGGTCTGATCCTCGCCTTCGATGAACACCAGCTTGACCGAGTTATCCTGCAGCTCATTGATGATGGCGATGTGGCCGATGGCGTCGGCCGGGGTGACGGCCTGCTTGTAGACCTCGGGGAAGGCCGCGCCGTAGTACTCGATGTCGGCGTGGCCCACGGAGCCCTCCGCGGCCGCGGCGATCAGCCGGTCGGTCCAGGTGCGCGCGGCTTCGCTCAGCAGCGCCTGAAT
Source organism: Mycobacterium sp. 94-17 (assembly GCF_035617725.1). Classification (NCBI taxonomy): domain Bacteria; kingdom Bacillati; phylum Actinomycetota; class Actinomycetes; order Mycobacteriales; family Mycobacteriaceae; genus Mycobacterium; species Mycobacterium sp. 94-17. The sequence goes on along the minus strand of NZ_JAPIYN010000019.1, from coordinate 87,268 downwards.
GCGGATCCGGTTGTCTTCTGAAACGTCGACCGGCGCCTCGCCGGGCCCACTGGACGGCAGGCGAACCATGAAATGCATCAGCGCCCAAGGTGATTCGCTGACCCGGGCGGTGAATTCCAGTCGGGTGCCGCCGAATTCGTGAACCAGGATGTCTTCGATCTGCAGCCGCACCGCCGTGGTGTAGCGGTCCCGCGGCAGGTACACCAGGCAGGAAACGAAATACTGCAGGCGGTCGGCGCGCAGGAACAGCAACGCGTTTCGTTGCGGTCCCAAATCCAGCACCGCCTTGGCCATCGCCAGCAGTCGCTCGGCGCTGAGCGTGAACAGCTCGGAGCGCGGAACGGTCTGGATGACGTCGAGCAGCAGCTGGCCCGGGTGTATCGGGTCACCGTCGGCCATCGCCAGCGCATCCCGGACACGGCGCGAAATCATGGGAATATCCAGGACATCGGCGTTCATCGCGGCCACCGTGAACAGGCCGACGAAGCGGTGCTCGATCACGGCGCCGTCCACGTATTCGCGAACCGCGATGGCATACGGATAGGCGCCGTAGCGCAGGTAGCTGCCCACCACGGACTGCGCCAGCACCAGCAGTCTGTCGTCGTCGGTCAGGCGCGGGCGTGAGCCGGTGCGGGTGCGCAGGACGCCCAGGCCGGGTGTCCCGTCGCCGGAGACCTGCCCGTCGTGCACGTGGCAGCGCTGGTAGCCGAGCAGCAGGAAGTTGCCGTTGCCCAGCCAGCGCAGCAGCGCCGCGACGTCGTCGCGGTCAGGCGCCGAGAAGCGGTCCCCGGCGTTGGCCTCGACGCGGGCGGCCAGATCGTTCAGCGTGGCGATCAGATCAGACGCGTCGCTGGCGACCTGTTGAACGTCGGCCAGCACCTTGGGCAGCAGCCGTTCGAGCTCCGCGAGCGCCTTGCTGTCCACCGACGGCGCCAGCTGCACGTGTATCCACGCCTCGCCGGTGTATTGCGATGCGCCTTGGGATGTCGCCTCGACGCCCAGCAGGTCGCCCTCGGGACCGCGCTTGACGTCGAACACCGGCGTCATGATCGCCGTGTACGGGATTCCGAGCCGGTGCAGCAGCACGGTGACGGAGTCCATCAGCATGACGCCGTGATCGGTGACGACCTGAAGGGCGGGCCCGAACCCGGTGGGGTCTTCCGCCGGGTACACCGCGACGCGGCTCTCGCCGTCGGGCCGGTGCAGTCCGAGGCGATAGTGCGCGCCCAGCATCGCCCGGCTCACGATCGACGCCGGCACGCTGAGGTCGACGGGTCCGGTTTCCGCGCCGGTCGACTCGTCGCTATGCGGGCCGCGGTAGCTCTCTACGTAGGCTTTCGAGATCCAGTCGGGAATGTCCTGCTGTTCGGTGAAGGTCGTCCACGGCTCGAGATCTTGTCTGGCTTCGGGATCGATCGTCATGCCGATGGCTCCCAACTGGCGACGGTTGTCAGTGCGCTCGGTCGCCCCGTTCCGTGCCGGTGGGGGGCAGAGCCGACACTAGTCGCGTGTGAGCTTGCGGTGGGTCACCCGGTGCGGCCGTGCCGCCTCGGCACCGAGCCGCTCGATCTTGTTCTCCTCGTATGCGCCGAAGTTGCCCTCGAACCAGAACCACTTGGCCTCGTTGTCGTCGTCACCCTCCCAGGCCAGGATGTGGGTGCAGGTGCGGTCCAGGAACCAGCGGTCGTGCGAGATCACCACCGCGCAGCCGGGGAATTGTTCGAGGGCGTTTTCCAGCGAACTCAGCGTTTCGACGTCGAGGTCGTTGGTGGGCTCGTCGAGCAGGATGAGGTTTCCGCCCTGCTTGAGCGTCAGCGCGAGGTTGAGCCTGTTGCGCTCGCCACCGGAGAGCACGCCGGCCGGCTTCTGTTGATCCGGCCCCTTGAACCCGAACGCCGACACGTAGGCGCGCGACGGCACCTCGGTCTGCCCGACGATGATGTGGTCCAGGCCGTCGGAGACGACTTCCCACACATTCTTTTTGGGATCGATCCCGCCGCGGCTCTGGTCGACGTAGCTGAGCTTGACGGTCTCGCCGACCTTGACGGTGCCGCTGTCGGGCTGCTCGAGACCGACGATGGTTTTGAACAGCGTGGTCTTCCCGACCCCGTTGGGTCCGATCACACCGACGATGCCGTTGCGCGGCAGGGTGAAGGACAGGTCCTTGATCAGGGTACGCCCGTCGTAGCCTTTGTCGAGGTGGTCGACCTCGACCACCACGTTGCCCAGTCGCGGACCGACCGGGATCTGGATCTCCTCGAAGTCGAGCTTGCGCGTCTTCTCGGCCTCGGCGGCCATCTCCTCGTAGCGCTGCAGCCGCGACTTGCTCTTGGCCTGGCGCGCCTTGGCCCCGGAGCGCACCCACGCCAGCTCCTCGGTCAACCGCTTCTGCAGCTTGGCGTCCTTGCGCCCCTGCACCGCGAGCCGCTCGGCCTTCTTCTCCAGGTACGTGGAATAGTTGCCCTCGTACGGGTAGGCGCGGCCGCGGTCCAGTTCCAGGATCCATTCGGCGACGTTGTCCAGGAAGTACCGGTCGTGGGTGACCGCCAGGATCGCGCCCGCGTAGGACGCGAGATGTTGCTCGAGCCACTGGACGCTCTCGGCGTCCAGGTGGTTGGTGGGCTCGTCGAGGAGCAGCAGGTCGGGCTTGCTCAGCAACAGCTTGCACAGCGCGACCCGGCGGCGTTCACCGCCGGACAGTGTGGTCACGGGCTCGTCGGGCGGGGGGCAGCGCAGCGCGTCCATCGCCTGTTCCAGCTGCGAATCCAGGTCCCACGCGTCGGCGTGGTCGAGCTCCTCCTGCAGCCGGCCCATCTCCTCCATCAACTCGTCGGAGTAGTCGGTCGCCATCAACTCGGCGACCTCGTTGAACCGGTCGAGCTTGACCTTGATCTCGCCCAGGCCCTCTTCGACGTTGCCCCGAACGGTCTTCTCCTCGTTCAGCGGCGGCTCCTGCAGCAGGATGCCGACGGTCGCGTCGTTGGCCAGGAAGGCATCACCGTTGTTCGGCTTGTCCAGCCCCGCCATGATCCGCAAGACGCTCGACTTGCCGGCGCCGTTGGGCCCGACGACACCGATCTTGGCGCCTGGATAGAAGCTCAACGTGACGTCGTCCAGGATCACCTTGTCGCCGTGCGCCTTGCGGACCTTCTTCATCGTGTAGATGAACTCAGCCATGCCGGGGTTGTGCCTTTCTGGTCTTTGAGAGAGTTCTCGCGGACCATCCTAGGCACCGAGCGGGGGGCCGATCCCCGCAGCTAAGCCGACAGCGGCAGCGGTCCCGTCTCGGCGGACTCGGCGCCGTCGCCGGAATCGGCGTCCTCACCAGCGGCGTCGGCCGTATCCGTCGGGGGCGTGCTGGCGTCGCCGGCGGACGGGCCGGTGTAGCCCGGCCGCTCGATGCGCACGATCGCGCGGGACACATCGGGTCCAACCGAGGTCGCGCGCATCTCCAGCGACGAGCGGCGGTTGCCGTCGCGGTCTTCGTACTCACTGGTGTAGACGTGTCCCACCACGATCACCGGCGCGCCCTTGCCCAGGGCCGCCCCCACGCCGGTGACCAATTTGCCCCAGCAATTGACGTTGATGAACAGCGAGTTGCCCGGCTCCCAGCCGCCGTCGGCCGTGCGCCGCCGGGAATTGCTGGCGACGCGGAACTTCATGACCTCCTGGGTGCCGACCTGTCGGCGTTCCGGGTTGTTGACGATGTGGCCGACGACCGTCAGTGGTGTCTCAAACATGGGCTGATCCCTTCTCGATTGCCTGCTAGTGACTCGATGGCACCAGTAAGCGCGGCGTCACCGACGGACGCTGTGGGAAAAGTCGCCGAAAGCGGCCGGGCCGGTCGTCGCTGTGGAAGAAACCGGGACTGTGGATCAGTCGGAATCGGCGGAGGTCTGGCCGGACGGCGTGGGCGTCTCGCCCCGGGCCAGCTGGGCCAGCATCGCGTTGTAGGCCACCAGCTCGGCGTCGTCGTCGCGGTCGGCGGCCCGGTCCAGCCGCGTGGCGGTGCGCCGGTCGCTGCGGGCCCACTGGATGAGCAGCGCGAGCATCACGATCACCAGCGGGAACTCCCCCGCCGCCCAGGCGATGCCCCCGCCCAGGCGCTGATCGCCCAGCAGGTCGGTGTGCCAGCTCAGCCCGAGCGAGCGGTAATAGTCGCCGCCGAGCACCTTCTTGGTGCCCATCAGGACCACGCCGAAGAAGGCGTGCAGCGGCAGCGATGCGAACACCACGGCCACCTTCGCCAGCGGCGGGATCGGTCGCGGGGTCGGGTCCACCCCGATCACCACCCAATAGAACAGGTAACCGCTCAGCAGAAAGTGCACGTTCATGGCCAGGTGTCCGGCGTGGCTGCTCGCAGTGGTGTCGAAGAGGTTCGACAGGTACAGCCCGTAGAAGCCGGCGACGAAGAGCACGGTGGCCACCACCGGGTTGGTGAGGAAGCGGGACAAGCGGCTGTGCAGCGCGGCCAACAGCCATTCGCGCATGCCCGGCGGGTCGTCACGGCCGGCCGGGGGCAGCGCCCGCAGGGCCAGGGTGACCGGGGCGCCGAGCACCAACAGGATCGGGATCAGCATCGACAGGCACATGTGAACCACCATGTGCATGCTGAACATCGCCGGCATGTAGCGCCCGACGCCCGACGACGTGACGAACAGCAACACCAGGCAGCCGAGCAGCCAGGAGACGGTCCGCCCGGGCGGCCACCTGTCGCCACGGCGGCGCAGCCGCACCAGCGCCGCAACATACACGGCGGCGAAGACCACGGCGGCCGAGCCGAAGATCAGGTCGAACCGCCAGTCGAACAGGAGGCGCGCCACGGTGGGCGGCCCGTCGAAGTCGTAGCCGATCTCGGCTTCGGGTATCGACGGCAGCCGGGACGGCGGGGGCGGTGGCGGGGTGCGGCCCAAGCCGACGGCGACACCGAACGTGAGGCCGAAAACGGCGGCCTCGACCAGCGTCAGCCGCAGCAGCGCACCACGTGCGTGCGCCGGACGCGGATTCGCTTGCAGCGCAGCCACACTCACGCGACGCTGGCGCCAGCCGAGCCCGCCCAGCAGGCACAGCGCGACGAACTTGGCGGTGACCAGCCGGCCATAGCCGGTGCTGAACATGTCGGACGGTTGGATGCGCACCAGGGCGTTGACCAGTCCACTCACGGCCATCGCGACCCAGCACCACAGCGCGAGTACCGAGAAACGCCGGACGGCCAGCCCGAGGTGGGCACCACCGCGCAGGGCGTGGGCGAGCAGGGCGAGCAGGCCGCCGGCCCACAGGCTGGCGGCGACCAAGTGAATGAGCAGGCCGTTGGTGGCCAGGTCGTGCGAGCCGCCGGCCGACGAGTGGCCCGTCAGCCCCAGCGGGATCAGCGTCGTCACCGATGCGGCGGCCAGCACCGGCGTCCACGACCAGCGCAGCACCGGCAGGCTCGCCAGCGTGATCACCGCGGCCAGGATCGCGGTCCAACGCCAGGCCGAGGCGTTGGTGATCAGGCCCGCCAACGACCACATCCGCATCGGGGGAATGTCGGCGACGGGATGGCCGGACACGTCGGAGATGGTCAGCGGAACCAACAGCGCGGCGCACACCGCCCACGCCCCCGACGCCACCGTCCCGAGCCGCAGTGCCCGATAGCCGTCGGCGTCGAGGACACCGCTGCGCTGCGGCGGCACCAGAAACGCGGCGAACAGAAACGACCCGACCGCGAGCACCGCGGCGATCTCACCCGCGGCCCGGACGAACGGCAGCCCCAGCGTGGTCACCTGGCCCGGGTCCGGCAAACCCGTCACGGTCAGTGCGCTGGCCACCGAGAGCGCCCCGATGCCCGCGGCCGTGCAGCCCGCCAGCACGGCCACCCCGGCCAGGACCGGCCACACCGGCGCGCGGCGCCGGCCGGCGGCGTCGGTCGCGGCCGTGCCTGCGGGCTGGGCGACGGTCATCTGTACAGGGTATGGGCGGGCCGGACGGCTACCGAGTCTGGTGGTCCAGGAGATCCTGGCGCGCCTTGGCCTCCCGGGCCACGAACTGTTCGCGGGCGATCTGCCCGACGTAGTTGAAGTCCCCCAAGATGTCGCGCAGCTCGCGCAGGAAGGCGGCCCGCCTTTCCGCCAGGTCCGGGGCGGGCGCGATCAGGTTCTGGTCGTCGACCACCTGGCGCGCGGTGGCGAACAGCAGCGTGGACACCGATTCGCTACTGCGGACCCGGGTCTGCGCCACATACTGCCGGCCGACGCCCAGCGCCAGGTCGGTCAGTTCCTTGTGGCCGGTGTCGGCAGGCGCGTCGCGCAGCACGTCGGCGACGATCTCGTAGGCCTCGAAGAACACCCGCAACATCGCTTCGGCCATCAGCGGCCGCTTGGCGAACAACAGCGCGTCGATCTCGTCGCCGCCGGCGGCGACGTGGGCTTCCCAATTGTTGTGCCACGCCATCTCTTCGGCGATGTTGTCGCGGAATGTCGACGAGTCCGCGAAGTAGAAGTCGAACTTCAGCAGATCGCGCAGCCGCATCGCCTGGGCCCAGAATGCCTCCATCCGGTCACCGCCGGCGTTGCGGGCGTGCGCCAGCGCGAGTTCGACGATCGAGGTCTCCAGGAAGGCGTGGATCACCGAGTTGCGGTAGAACGCCGCGGCGTGCTGGTCTTCGGGGGCGATGCGCCACACCGATTCCCGCCCGCCGTCCACCCGGGTGATCGGGTGGCCGTTGGACAGTGCGTCGACCGCCGCGCGCACGCCGTCGTGCGTACGCAGCCGCAACGCGCTGGTGGACATCGGATTCTGTTTGCGTTCCAGGTAGTCCAGCGAGTCCTGCAGGGTGTGGTGCAGCTGGCCGAGCGTCAACGCCGCGCCCCGGGTGGTGAGCAGCAGTGCGCATACCAGACCCGTCGCCGTCACGGGTGTCGCCTGCAGGATCCGCCAGGCGACTTCGAACGACATCTTCTGCAGCGCAAGTCGTTTCGCATCCGGGTCTTGCGCCAGCGCGCCGTGCGGTGCACCCAGGTATTGACGCATCGACACGGCTTCGGGGAGTCGGACGTAGATCTTGCCGTAGTTGCGTTCGCCCTGCGCGCGGATGAAGTTGTACAGCCAGCCGACGCCTTCGGGTGTCTTCTCGCCGCCGCGGGCATAGGCGGCGTATTCGGCGGTCTCGTGCAGCTGGTCGAAGCTGATCGAGACGGGTTGCAGCAGAATGTCTTCGCTGCGGCCGTCCAGATAGGCGTCCGCGACGTAGGCCAGCAGGCCGAGCTTGGGCGGCAGCATCTTCCCGGTGCGCGAGCGGGTGCCCTCGATCGACCAGCTCAGGTTGAACCGCTTCTCGACGATGTAGCCGACGTATTCGCGCAGCACGTATTTGTAGAGCGCATTGTTGCCGATGTTGCGGCGGATGAAGATCACACCCGAACGCCGCAGCAACGGGCCCATCGCGCCGAACGACAGGTTGATGCCGGCGAACACGTGCACCGGCGGCAACCGGTTCTCCTGCATGGCGACCGGCACGACGGCGCCGTCGATATAGGACCGGTGCGAGAACAACAGCACCGCCGGGTGGGCTTCCAGGGCGTTGCGCATCGCCGCAACCTGATACGCGTCGTAGTCGATCTCGCGATCGAAACCGCGGCTGAGCATCCTGCCGAGGACCGACACCAGGTCGACCGAGGCCCGGCTCCACCCGGTGGCGAGTTCGTCGAGCATCGTTCCGGCCTCGTCGACGGTGGCGCCGGGGATTTTGGCCAGGCCGGCGCGAAACCTGTTGGACGCCAGAATCTCCGGCTTCACCAGCCGCGGCGACTTGTACTGCGGTCCGAGGATCCGGTACTCGACGCGTTCCAACGCCAAGATCGCGCGGCGGATCACGAATTGGGCGAAGTCGTACTTGTCTTCGGCGACGGTGGTATCGCGCCATTGCCGGCGGAGTTCGCAGACGGTGGCGGCCTCACCGGCCACCACCCGGGCGCGCCGGGGCGCACTGCGCACGATCTGCTCTTGCCGACGTTGGTTGGGGTGGTAAGGATCCCGGCCGGGGAGCAGCCCGGCCAGCTTGGCGACCCGACCGCGATCCGGATCCGGCAGCCAGAACACCCGCACCGGCACAATCGAACGGTCTTCGCCGGATTCGAGCTGGTCGGCGAGGGCCGTCAGCGCCGCCGGCGGCGCGTCCAGCGGCGGCAATGTCACCAGGCCGAAATCCCCGCCCGGATGGGCGACGCTTTGTTGTTCCATCCACGCGATCACCAGTTCCCTCTCGACCGGCGAGGACATCGACGCCAATACCAGCGAGTCTGGTCCGGCAAGAACCGCGCTGCTATCTGCGGCCGGTTCGGTCACGGACGCCCTCGGGGTGGCGATTCCGGCGGCGCGGTGTTCACCGCCACCTGGGGCGAAGGTCGTTGCGCCTCACCGTCTTTGAGGGCGGCCTGCGATTCATGCGGCGCCTTGGGCTGCGCCTTGGCCGCGGACTTCTTCGCGGCGGACTTCTTCGCCGGTGCCTTCTTGGCGGGGACTTTCTTGGCGGGGACTTTCTTGGCGGCAGCCTTCTTGGCGGCGGCCTTCTTGGCGGGCGCCTTCTTGGCCGGGGCCTTCTTCGCGGGTGCTGTGCCTGCCCGACCCAGGTTGACCTCGGGCAGTTCGTCGACGGGCCAGTTGGCGAGCGTGTCCAGGTACAGCCGGCGTACCTCGGCGATGCGCTCCGTCAGCGTGTCAAGCGTCCAGTCCCGCACCGAGATCGGCGGGAACACCGCGACGTCGACGGTGCCGGGGTTGATCACGGTCGAGTTGCGGGCGGCGACCAGCTCGGCGTTGCGGATCACGATCGGCACGATCGGGATGCCCGCGGCCATGGCAATCCGGAACGGCCCCTTCTTGAACGGGCCGACCTCGGTCGTGTCGACCCGGGTGCCCTCCGGCGCGATCACGATCGAAAGGCCCCGGCGCGCACGGTCTTCGACCTCATGCAGGGTCTCCACCGCGGCGGCCTGATCATCGCGGTCGATGAACACGCCGTCCAGCAGCCTGCCGAGCGTGCCCATGACGGGATCTTTCTGCAGCTCCTTCTTGCCCACACCGACCCAGTCGTCGCGCACCAGCGCGCCGGTGATGACCGGGTCAACCTGATTGCGGTGGTTGAAGATAAACACCGCCGGGCGCTGCGCGGTGAGGTTTTCCCTGCCGATGACGTTGAGGTGCACGCCGGCGATCGCCAGCGACAACTGGGAGAAGTTGGAGGTGAAGAAGTTGACGCCGCGGCGCCGGTTGCGGGTCAGCACGCCGATGCCCACCGCGCCGGCGGCAACCGGGAACATCGAGCCGAAGCCGGCCAGCGTCCGCAGCTGCCGTCGCAGGCCCACCGGGCCCCGGCTGCTGAATCGCAGGATCGGCCAGCCGCGGCGCTTGGCCACCGCGGCCATCTTGCCTTCGGGATTCGTCGGCCGCGGATTGCCGACCAGATACATCAACGCGACGTCCTCGTCACCGTCGGCGTAGAAGTAGCTGTCCTTGAGGTCGATGTCGTGCTCGGCCGCAAAGCGTTGCACCGCAGCGGCTTTGCCCGGACCCCACAAGATCGGCTTCTCGACGTCGCCGGTGAGCAACCCGTCTTCGGTGATCGCGAACTTGTTGGTGAGCATGTTCGGGATGCCGAGGAAACGCGCGACCGGGTTGACCTGAATGGTCAGCGCCGACGAGCTGAGCACCACGGTGTGGCCGCGGGCCATGTGGGCGCGCACCAGCTCGCGCATCTCCGGGTAGATCCGCGACTCGATACGCTGAATGAACATCCGCTCGCCGATCTCTTCCAGGTCGTCGAGCACTCGCCCGGTCAGCGCGGCGGCGGCCTTGCCGATCAGGTCCTCGAACTCGATACGACCCAGGGTGTGGCTCAGGCCGGCCTGCACCATGCCGAGCAGCTCCCCCACACCCATGTCGCGGCGCAGCAGCCGCTCCTGAGTCAGGATGAGCGCGGTGAATCCGGCGACCAACGTTCCGTCCAGGTCGAAGAACGCACCGATCTTGGCGCCGGCGGGGCTGGCCATGATCTCGGCCACCGAGCCGGGCAACCGCATGTCCTGCCCGGCGTTGGCGGCGCCGCGGTCGTCGGGCTGGTCCTTCGAGGCGCTCACGAGCCCGCCGCCGATCGCGAGGACACGTCCGGTTCGCCGAACGAGGCGGGCACCGCCCGCGGTGGCGGGTCGCCGGCCAGCGCCAGGATCTCGTCGAAGCCTTCGAGCAGGCATCGGGCGAACAACGCCTCGTCTCGCACCGAGGCCCTGTCGTAGCGCACGGTGATGGTGCACCACCCGCCGCGCGAAATCAGCACCACCATCATCGCCACTCCGGGCAGCGGACCAATACCGTATTGCCGCAAGATCTTTGCGCCTGCGATGTAGGTGTCGCCCGGGAAGACCGGGACGTTGCTGGCCTGCACGTCGGAGCCGATCACCGAGCCGGTGATCCCTTCGAGCACCGCGGTCGGCAGGACGCTGAGTACCGGGGCGATCGAACCGACGATGTTCATCGCGGGCTCGTCGCGGCGCTGCGTCATCTGAGCGCGGATCTTTTTCATCCGGGAGACGGGGTCGGCCGTACCGATCGGCGCCGCGAGGTTGACGCCCGTGAAGCGGTTGCCGCCGGCCGTATCGGCGTCGGCCCGCAGATTGACCGGCACCGCCATCGGCAAGGTCTTGATCGGCACGCCGAACGCCTCGTGGTAGCGGCGCAGGGCGCCGCAGAGCCCGGCGAGGTAGGCGTCGTTGATCGACCCGCCACCGGCCTTCGCCGCCTTGTGCAGGTCGGCGAGCGGGATGTCGATCGCCTCGCTGCGCGTGGCCAGGCTGCGCCGCCGCAGCAGCGGCGACGGCTCGGCCGCCCGGTTGAGCACCCGCATGCCTGACACGGCGTACCCGACGATCCCCGACACGGTGGCCGTCGGTTCCAGCACCGCGCGCCCGGCCGCCGACACCGCGCCGGACACCGCGTTCATGACGCCGCCGACGACGGCGAAGGGCAGGTGGTTGATGCCCTTGCGCATCAGATCGTTGGGCGTGAGGTCCTGCGGGACGGGCACCGGCAGCGCCGCCTTGGCCGGCGGATTGCGCTCGAGGTCGTAGATCTCGGCGAACATCTGGACGCCGCCCACACCGTCGGTGACGGCGTGGCTGACATGCAGCAGCGTCGCGGCCTTTCCGTCGGCCAGGCCCTCGACCAGGGTGGCCGTCCACAGCGGCCGGGAGATGTCCATCGGCGACTGCAGGATGACCTCCGCGAGGTCGAATACCTCACGCAGCGTGCCGGGTTCGGACACCCGCACCCGTCGCACGTGGAAATCCAGGTTGAAGTCGGGGTCGACCACCCAGCGCGGAGCCGCCGTCGGCAACGTCGGCACGACGACCTTTTGCCGCAGCCGCAGCACCCGTCGCGACGCACTCTCGAATCGGGTGCGGAACCGTTCCCATTCCGGCGTCGCGTCCAGAAGCTCCAGCGCCATGATCCCGGACCGGGTGCGGGGGTTCGCCTCTCCCCGGTGCATTAGGTAGTCGACCGGCCCGAGTTCGTCGGACAACTTTATCGCCTCGACGGACTCAGCCATGGTCATCAGCTCGATGCGCCAACCTTGTCACCGTCGATCAAGCCTCCTGCCTTGGACCTGCCAACCCGATGGTCCATCCAACGCTAGTCGGGTTACCGCGCTGGTGAAAGGAGCCGCGGCTACCGGCGCCCGGGGCTCAGCCGGCCGAGGTGGCCGACAGCGGCAGCGAATCCAGGAGCGCGCTGACGCGCCGGCCGTAGACAACACCGAGGAAATCGGCGACGGCGTCAGCGGCGAGCCGCGACCTAACCGTCGGGGTGATGTCGAAAGCGTGATGCGCGTTGACGAGTTCGGCGTGGGCCACCGTGGCCGCCCCGGCCGCGCGCAGCGACTCGCAGAAAGCGCGGGCCTGGCCGCTGGGCACCAATTCGTCCTTCTCGCCGTGCAGCACGAAGAAGGGCGGCGCGTCGGCGTGCACGTAGGAAACCGGTGACGCCGCCGCGAAGCGCTCCGGCTGGTCGGCATAGCGGACCTTCATCACGAAGTGTTCGAGGAACGGCAACATCAGGGAGTTCATGTTCTCGACGTCGGTGAAGTCGTAGACGCCGTAGTAGGGCGCCACCGCTTGCACCCCGGTGTCGGCATCTTCGAAGCCCGGTTGGAACACGGGGTCATTCGGGGTAAGCGCCGCCAGGGAGGCCAGGTGCCCGCCCGCCGAGCCGCCGGTGATCGCGATGAAGTCGGGGTCGCCGCCGTAATCGGCGATATTCTCCCGTACCCAGGCGATCGCCCGTTTCACGTCGACGAGGTGGGTGGGAAAGGTCGCGCGCGGGCTCTTGCTGTAGTCGATCGAGACGCAGATCCAGCCGAGCTGGACCATTCGACTCATCAGCGTGTAGGCCTGCGGGCGCCTGCCGTTCAGCGCCCACGCCCCACCCGGGACCTGGATCAGCACCGGAGCCCGGCATCCGGGAGCCAGGTCATCGCGGCGCCAGATGTCGAGCAGGTTGTCGCGCGGGCTCGGACCGTAGGAGATGCCGGAGGTCTGCGCCGCGTAGCGGCGGTGCGGCCCGGGCCGGCTCAACCGGCGACCGCGCGGGGCGCACAGGGCCCCCACGGCGGCGGGGTGACATACCTGCTCGCGAAACTCGGGGCCGAAGGACTCCTCCAAGGCGGCCGTGAGGGTTCGGTCCGCCCGCTGGGCGGCCCACGTCGTCCCAAACCGGCCGACGGACGGGTGCCCGACCCGCGACAGCGCGTGCCCGGTCACCACGTGCGGCGGAAACTCCGTGAACAGCCAGCCGGCGAAGCAGCCCAGCGCGAACGGCCCGCCGCGCAGCACCAGGTTGCCGAGCCGATAGACATCCCGGGCTTCGGCCACCAGGCGCGCCGCCTGGGCTCCCGCCCACGCGCAGGGCGAAGCCTGATTGATGGTCACGCTCATTGCGACGTCACCTCTCGACGGTAGGCACACGCCTCGTTGCGGTTAACGGCCCGTGACGGGCCGGTGTAGTGCGTGTGTCGAGGGTCCCCACCATAACCGATAATTGCGGCGCGGTAAGGGTTTTCGTCTGTGTGGCGGCGGCGCGTCGGGTCGGCGGGCTCGGTTGGTTAGACTGACCTGCACATTGCCTCCGTAGCTCAGGTGGATAGAGCAAGGGCCTTCTAATCCCTAGGTCGCACGTTCGAGTCGTGCCGGGGGCACCGGATACGAAGCGATCAGTTGGCCTGCGGATCTCGGCGCGCCCTGTTCAACAGAACGTGGACTAGCATCTGGAGCGTGAACGCCCGCCGATCAGCGCCTTCGCTGGGCGTCGCGGTGTTGACAACCTGGGCGACGCTGCTCTGCCCACTGAATTCCGCGTCCGCCGCACCCTGCCCCGACGTCGAGGTGACGTTCGCCCGCGGCACCGCCGAGCCGCCCGGCGTGGGTGGGGTCGGACAGGCATTCATCGACTCCCTGCGTTCCCAGATCGGGGGCCGGTCCCTCGGGGTGTACGCGGTCGACTACCCCGCCGGTGAGGATTTCGCCCCGTCCGCGTCCGCGGGCGCCGGCGACGCGCACGCCCACGTTCAATCCATGGTGGCGAACTGCCCCAAGACCAAACTGGTGCTCGGCGGATACTCCCAGGGCGCGATGGTGATCGATCTGATCACCATCGCCCAGGCATCGATCGCCGGCTTGAATCCTCAGATACTGACGGCGGACGAGGCGGACCATGTCGCCGCGCTCGCCCTGTTCGGGAATCCGTCGGACCGGTATCTGGGGGCACCGGTGAGCGTGGTCAGCCCGTGGTACGGGGCGAAGGCCATCGACCTGTGTGCGCCCGGCGATCCGGTGTGCACGCCGGGCGGCCCGCTGGCGCTGCCATCGCATGACGAGTTGTTCTCAGCAGCGGACCTGTCGTACCAGGGATCGGGAATGCCCGGTCAGGCCGCCACTTTCGTGGCCGGCCGGCTGTGATACAGCGTCTTCAGGGCATCGAAAAGCGTTGTACCACTTGGCTTATCGAGGTTACAGGGCGGCAATTGCGCTACCAACTTCCCTAACTCGCTAGCGCATCTGCTATCGCGTTCGAAACTCACCTCATGGTGGCGGGACGGTGACCGAGTGGCGGATGTGGCAGCGAAGTAGTCTTACCTCGCCCGTGACGCTGCTACACGCGAAGCCGGAGGTAACCGATGGCCCAGTCCGAATCGATCCTTTTCAAGGTCAGCAACCGCGTCGCGCTCATCACGGTCAACGATCCCGATCGGCGCAACGCGGTCAGCGCCGAGTCGTCGGGGCAGCTGCGCGCAGCCGTCGAACGGGCCGAAGCCGACCCCGACGTCCATGCCGTGGTGATCACCGGGGCGGGCAAGGCTTTCTGCGCGGGCGCCGATCTCAGCGCCCTCGGCGCCGCCGGAGGTGGAGCGGCCGAGACGGGCCTGCGGCAGCTTTATGACGGCTTTATGGCCGTCGGCAGCTGCCGGCTGCCCACCATTGCCGCTGTCAACGGCGCGGCGGTGGGCGCAGGCCTGAATTTGGCCCTGGCGGCCGACGTGCGCATCGCCGGACCAGCCGCCGTGTTCGACGCGCGATTCCAGAAGTTGGGGCTGCACCCCGGCGGCGGTGCGACGTGGATGCTGCAGCGGGCGGTCGGCCCGCAAGTCGCCCGGGCGGCCCTGCTGTTCGGCATGCGCTTCGACGCCGATGCCGCCGTGCAGCACGGCTTGGCGCTGTGCGTGGCCGAGGATCCCGTCGCCGCGGCGCTGGAACTGGCCGCGGGCCCGGCGGCGGCGCCACGCGAAGTGGTGCTGGCGACCAAGGCCACCATGCGCGCTACCGCCAGTCCCGGGTCGCTGGACAACGAGCAGCATCAGGTCGCCATGCGCGCCGAGCTGGGGCCGCAGTCCCAGTCCATCCAATCCCCTGACTTCGCACGGCGTTTGGCCGCGGCACAACGCAGGTAAGGCGTCTCGCGTTGCTCACGGCCCCTATGCCGTCCCGCGACACGTAAAAATACGCACACGACAGCCGCCGGGCGTCGCAACAGTCTATGTCTGGCGACGGCGAGGCGGGGATCACAAATCCAGCAGTGCGGTTTCGGGCGTCTCGATCAGATCCCTTAGCTCGCAGACGAATCGAGCTGCCTGCGCACCGTCGGCGATGCGATGGTCGAACACACACGTCAATGACGTCATCGGGCGCGCCACGATCTGCGTGCCCACGACCACGGGCCGCGACCTGATCGCACCCACGCCGAGGATGGCGGCTTCGGGATGATTGATCACCGGCACGCCGTCGTCCACACCGAGCGCCCCGAAATTGGTGACGGTGAACGTGGAGCCCCGCAACTCCCCCGGACCCAGGCTGCCCTCCCGCGCGCCGGCGATCAATTCGGCTGCTCGGCTGGATAATTCGCGGGTCGTCTTTTGGTGTGCGTCCGCGATCACCGGGACGAGCAACCCCCGTTCGGTCGCCGTGGCGATGCCCAGGTGCACACGATGGTCGACACGCACCTGCGGCCCCTGTGGCGAGTCGACCCACGTCGAGTTCATCAGCTCGTGGTGGCTCAGCGCGATGACCAGCAATCGCAACATGAGCACGAAGGGCGTTATGGTCCCCTCCGCCGAACTGAACCGGTCCGCCAGCCGGACCAACTCGGTGCAGTCGGCCTGCACGCCGACCTTCGCCGCGGGAATCTCCTTGTGCGACAACGCCATCTTCTCCGCCATCCGGGCCTGTACACCCCGGACCTGCCGGACATCGGGGCCGTTGCCGTTTCCGCGAGCCGCCGTCAGCACATCGTCGCGGGTGATGATGGCGTCGGCGTGCTGCACCGAGTTGAGGTCCACCATCAACTCTTTGGCCAGTTTTCGCACCGGCGGGGCGGCGAGCGGACGGCGGGAGCGTCGGCTGGTGTCGATGCCGGAGTCGGCGCCGTAACCCACCAATGTCGGCACCGCGGTTTCGACGGCAGGCAGGTCACCGCCGTGCGGCGCGGTGTCGATCTTCAGCAGCACCGCCCCCACGCCGATCACATCGCCTTCGGCACCGTTCCTTTCGACGATCCGCCCGGCGTAGGGGCTCGGGATCTCCACTTCGGCCTTGGCGGTCTCCACCGTGCACAGCACCTGATTGAGCTCGACGTCGTCACCCATCCCCACGTGCCACTGCGTCACCGTGACTTCCTCGAGTCCCTCGCCAAGATCGGGGACCCGAAACGACTTGATCCGCCCGTCGCTCATGGCTGCGCCAGCACGTGCTCAACGCAGTCCAGCAGCCGGTCGGGGCCGGGCAGCCAACACTTCTCCAGTCGGGCCGGCGGGTACGGGGTGTCGAACCCGCACGCCCGCAACACGGGCGCCTCCAGCTCGTAGAACAACTCCTCTTGAATGCGGGCGGCCAAATTCGCCCCATAGCCGAGGCTTCGCGGGCCCTCGTGCATGACCACGCAGCGCCCGGTCCGGCGGATCGACGCGGCGACGGTATCGAAGTCCAGCGGCACCAGGGACCGCAGATCGATGACCTCCAGACTCCAACCATGTTGCCGCTGCGCCTCTTCGGCGGTAACAACCGCGGTGCCGACCAGGCTGCCATAGGTCAGGACGGTTACGTCGGTGCCCGGCCGGCGCACCATCGCCCGCCCGATCGGCGGTTCGGGACGGCTGGTATCGACCAGCCCGCGACCCTGATACCGGCGTTTGGGCTCCAAGAACATAACCGGGTCCGGGCAGGTGATCGCGTGACGCAACAGCCAATACGCGTCGGCCGGGCCGGACGGCACCACCACCTTCAGACCGGCGGTGTGCGCCCAGTACGACTCGGTGGAATCCGAATGACATTCGGCGGCACCGATTCCCCCGAATGACGGGATGCGCACCGTCACCGGCATGTTGATTTCGCCGCGGGTGCGGGTACGGTACTTCGCCAGGTGGCTGACCACCTGATCGAAAGCGGGATAGGAAAACCCGTCGAACTGGATCTCGGGAACCGGGACGAACCCGCGCAATGCCAGGCCCACCGCGATGCCGATGATGGCCGACTCCGCCAGCGGCGTGTCGAAGCAGCGGCTCTCGCCAAATGCCGCGGCCAGTCCCTCGGTCACCCGGAACACTCCTCCCTCGACCGAGACGTCCTCGCCGAACACCAGTACCCGGTCGTCGGCGACCATCGCGTCGTGCAGGGCGCGGTTGAGCGCCTGCACCATGGTCAGCGACTGCGCGCCGGGCGCGACGTTCTGCGCGGCCGCGGCGGGTGTTTCGTCGTGACCGACGGGACGATCGGCGAGCTGGGTCATGGTCGCCCCTCAATCGATTCGGTCGAGTTCGGCCCGCAGCAGGCGCCGCTGCGCCTGGAGTTCCGGGGTGATGTCGGCGTACACCGACGTGAACACCTCGTCGACGTCGAAATCGGGCGCGTCAAAGACCGCGTCGCGCAGTTCGGCGCGCATCCGCTTCGCGCGGCAAGCAACCCGCCCCTGCAACCGTTCCGACCACAGGCCCTTGCGCTGCAAATAGCTGCGGTACCGCGCGATCGGATCCAGCGCCGCCCAGCGGTCGACTTCCTCCTGCGTCCGGTATCGACTCGGATCATCGGACGTGGTGTGCGGACCCAACCGGTAGGTGACCGCCTCGATCAATGTCGGACCGGCACCGGCGCGGGCCCGGGCGGCGGCCTCGGCGGTCACCGCATAGCAGGCCAGCACGTCGTTGCCGTCCACCCGGATCCCGGGCATGCCGTAACCAATCGCCTTGTGCGCCAGCGACGGCGCGGCGGTCTGTCTGGATACCGGCATCGAGATCGCCCAGTGGTTGTTCTGCACGAAGAACACGCAGGGCGTGGTGAACACGGCGGCGAAGTTGAGTGCCTCGTGCACGTCTCCCACACTGGTGGCGCCGTCGCCCAGGAATGCCACCGTCACCGAATCCTCACCCAGGCGTTGAGCGGCCATCGCCGCCCCTACGGCGTGCAGGGTCTGAGTGCCGATCGGAATCGCCAGCGGGGCGCAGCACTTCTTGGTGAAATCCATTCCGCCGTGCCAGGTTCCGCGCCAGGCGGCCCCCACGTGTCCGGGCGGGATGCCGCGCACAAAAAATGCTCCGAGCTCCCGGTATTGGGGAAATAGCCAGTCGGTCTTGCGCAGGCACGCCGTGGCACCAACCTGCGCGGCTTCCTGACCGCGGCAGGAAGCGAACAGCCCGAGCTCTCCCTGTCGCTTGAGGTTGACGAACTCGCCGTCGACCTCGCGGGTGACCACCATCATCTCGTAGAGCCAGCAGAGTGTCTCGTCGGGAAGCTCACGGCCGTAGCGGTTTTCGGGCGTCGGGGACCCATCCGGCGCGACGAGTCGCACCGGCTCGAGATCGACAGTCATCGGCATCGAAGACACCTGCGCACACCGCCTCTCCCGCCCGGTGCCGCGCGGCGACCCTTGGGCCACAGCCGGTCCCGACACACGGCCGGGGCCTGCGCGAGCGGAGAACGTTCGTCAGTTACACGAAAGACTTCGCTCGCCGCGACACTGACGTACTCACCATTATGCGCTCAAAGAAGAAGAGACCGGGCTGATTGCGAAGACGGCGCAGCGTGTCGCGCATCGGCACCGCGACGTCGTCCGGGTGGACGGACGGCCCTCACTCGGGGGCGCTCACACCCGCCCTGCGCAACGTCATGTGCGCGTGCTTGAGCACCGGCGAGTCGACCATCTGCCCCTCGAACGCGAAGACTCCGCGCTCGGATCGCGCCGCCGTCAGCACCCGTCGCGCCCAGTCCAGTCGCTCCTCGCTGGGGCGATACGCCTCGCGCACCACCGGGATCTGGCTGGGGTGGATGCACACCGTTCCGCCGAAGCCCAGCGCGACGGCGTCCTCGGCCTCCTCCCGCAGGCCGTCGAGGTCCCGGATGTCCAGGTGCACCGCGTCGAGCGCGACGCGACCGAAGGTGGACGCGGTGAGCAGGGCCGTCGACCGCACATGATGGGCGACGTCGCGGTAGCTGCCGTCGGCCTTGCGGCTTGAGCTGCCTCCGAGCGTGGCGACCAGGTCCTCGGCGCCCCACATCACCGCCACGGTGCCCGGTGCCGCCGCGATCTCCGTGGCGAACACCGCACCGCGCGGCGTCTCCAGCAGTGCGATCACCTCCCGTGGCGCCAGCGCCGTCACCTGCGCGGCCGATTCGGTCTTGGACAGCATCACCGTCGTGTATGCCGTGCCGGCCAGGGCTTCGAGATCGAGGGGATATTGCGCGGTGTCCGCCGCGTTGACCCGCACCACGGTGCGCTCGGGGTCCAGCGGAGTCTCCTGCAGCGCCTTGCGCGCCGCGGGCTTGTCCGCCTCGGCTACGCCGTCCTCGAGGTCGAGGATCACCACATCGGCGGCAGCGGCGGCCTTGGCGAAACGCTCGGGGCGGTCGGCGGGGCAGAACAGCCATCCGGGACCGGCGGCGTGCAGATTCACCTGTCCTCCTCGTTGCCGGGACGCTTCTGCACCAGCGTGGTGCGCACCGCGCGCGCGACGACGTCGCCGTGCTGGTTACGTCCGGTGTGCTCGAGGGTGACGATGCCTTCGCCGGGCCGGCTCTTCGATTCACGCTTGCCCGTGCACACCGTCTCCGCGTACAGGGTGTCGCCGTGGAAGACGGGCTTGGGGAAGGACACCTCGGAGAAGCCCAGGTTGGCAACGATGGTGCCGAGCGTCAGCTGCGACACCGACAGCCCGACCAGTGTGGAGAGGGTGAACATCGAGTTCACCAGTCGCTCACCCCGAAACCCTGGCTGCTCGGCGGCCCAGGCGGCGTCGAGGTGCAGCGACTGGGTGTTCATGGTGAGCGTGGTGAACAAGACGTTGTCGGCCTCGGTGACGGTGCGGCCGGGCCGGTGCCGGTAGGTGGTGTCGATCTCGAATTCCTCAAACCACAAGCCGCGCTGGACAATCGACTTGCCCTCCCGGTGGGGTGCGCTCATGACACGCCCAGCGATCGCGCGATGAGCATCAACTGCACTTCGGTAGTCCCTTCGCCGATCTCGAGGATCTTGCTGTCGCGGTAGTGCCGCGCCACCGGATATTCGTTCATGAAGCCGTAGCCGCCGTGGATCTGGGTTGCGTCGCGCGCGTTGTCCATCGCCGCTTCCGAGGCGGTCATCTTCGCGATTGCCGCCTCCTTCTTGAAGGGCTTGCCTGCCAACATCTTTGCCGCCGCGTCGTAGTAGGCGGTGCGCGCGACGTGGGCCCGCGCCTCCATCCGCGCGATCTTGAAGCTGATCGCTTGGTAGGCACCGATCGGCTGGCCGAACGCCTGGCGTTCCTTGGCGTATTTGACGCTTTCGTCGACGCAGCCCTGCGCCGCCCCGGTCGCCAGCGCGGCGATCGCGATGCGACCCTCGTCCAGGATCGACAGGAAACCCGCGTAGCCGGTGCCCCTCGCACCCAACAGGTTCTCCTCCGGGACGCGGACATCGTCGAAGCTCAACGGGTGCGTGTCCGAGGCATTCCAGCCGACCTTGCTGTACACGGGTTCGACCGTGAATCCGGGTGTGCCGCTCGGCACGATGATCGACGAGATCTTTTTCTTGCCGTTCGCGGCGGTTCCGGTGACGGCGGTGACGGTGACCAGCGAGGTGATGTCGGTGCCGGAGTTGGTGATGAATTGCTTGCCGCCGTTGATCACCCAGTCGCCGTTGTCGAGCCGGGCCGTGGTCCGGGTTCCCCCGGCGTCCGAGCCGGCCCCGGCTTCGGTGAGCCCGAAGCCGGCCAGCGCGCGGCCGGCGGTCAAGTCCGGCAGCCACTTCCGCTTCTGCTCTTCGGTGCCGAACCGGTAGATGGGCATGGCGCCGAGGCTGGCGCCGGCCTCCAGGGTGATCGCCACCGACTGGTCGACCTTGCCGAGTTCCTCGAGCGCCAGCGACAGGGCGAAGTAGTCACCGCCCATGCCGCCGTACTCCTCGGGGAAGGGCAGGCCGAACAGGCCCATCTCCCCCATCTTGGCGACGACCTCGTACGGGAAGCTGTGTTCCTCATCGTGTTTGGCCGACACCGGGGCGACCACGGTGCGCGCGAACTCGGCGACCGTGTCGCGCAGGTCCTGGTATTCCTTGGGTAATGTTCCCGCGGTGATGGATGTGGTCATGACGCGTCCTCACTCGAATCGGCTGCCGCACCGGACTCTTCGGGTGCCAGTCGGGCCAGCACCTGGTCCACCGTCACCTGATCACCGACGGAGACCAGTACCTCCACCCGGCCGGAAATCGTTGCGGCAAGCGAATGTTCCATTTTCATCGCCTCGACGACGACCACCACGTCGCCCTCGGAAACGGCGGTGCCCGAGGATGCCTGAACGGCGATCACGCTGCCGGGCATCGGGCTGACGATCTCGGCCCGTGCGGCGCCGGCGGCGCGATGAATGGTGTTTTCCTCGGCTTCACGCAGGTGCCAGGTTCCTCGCTCGTCGGCGATCCACAGGTGCCGGTCGGCTTCGGCCCAGTGGTAGTCCCGACGTACACCGTCCAGCGTCACGCTCATCCGCGTCGGCTCGACTTGAGCTGCGGCGGAATGGGTTTCGCCGTCACCGAGCTGCACCGTGGCGGCATCGGGCAATCCCCGCACCGAGACCGTCTCGCTGCGCAGCGCGGTGCGCATGTCGGTGCGAACCGGCGCCGGGTTACCGCCGACCCGCCAGCCCGTCGGCGCCGCCCAGGGATTGCCCGGAAAGCGGCGGGCCCGCAACGTCAGGGCCGATTGCCGGTAGAGCCCGGCCGCCGCGAGCACGTCGTCGGGCGCCGGCAGCGGCGCGAAGGCCGCCAACCGCTCGTCCAGCAGCGCGGTGTCCAAGTCGCCCGCCCGCACCCGCTCGTCGGCGAGCAGGAACCGCAGGAATTCGATGTTGGTCTGCACACCCAGGATCGCGGTTCGGCTCAACGCCCGGTCCAGCTTCGCCAGCGCCTCGGCGCGGTCGGCTCCGTGGGCGATCACCTTGCTCAGCATCGGGTCGTAGTCGCTGCCGACCAGCGTGCCGGCCAGCAGCGACGAGTCGACCCGCACGCCCTCCCCCGACGGTTCAGAAACCTGCAGCACCCGCCCGCCGGTGGGCAGGAAGCCGCGCGCCGGATCCTCGGCATACACCCGGGCCTCGATCGCGTGCCCGCGCAATTCGATGTCGTCCTGAGCCAGGGCCAGCTTCTCGCCTGCGGCCACCCGCAGCTGCCACTCGACCAGGTCCAGCCCGGTGATCGCCTCGGTCACCGGATGCTCAACCTGCAGGCGGGTATTCATCTCCATGAAGAAGAACTCGTCGGGCCGGGCCGCGGAGACGATGAACTCGACCGTGCCCGCGCCGACATAGTCGACGCTGCGTGCGGTGTTGCAGGCGGCCGCCCCGATGCGGGCCCGCGTCGCCTCGTCGAGCAACGGCGAGGGCGCCTCCTCGATGACCTTCTGATGGCGGCGCTGCAGGCTGCACTCACGCTCACCGAGGTGCACGACGTTGCCGTGCGTGTCCGCGAGCACCTGCACCTCGATGTGCCTGGGCCGCAACACGAATCGTTCCAGGAACAGGGTGTCGTCGCCGAACGACGACGCGGCCTCGCGCCGCGCCCCCACCAGCGCCTCGCGCAGCCTGCCCGGCTCGTCCACCAACCGCATGCCCTTGCCGCCGCCGCCCGCCGACGGTTTGATCAGCACCGGGTACCCGACGTCGTCCGCGGCCGCGACAAGTTCGTCGTCGCTCAGGCCGGGCTTGGCCACACCGGGAACCACCGGGACGTCGAACGCGGCGACCGCGTTCTTTGCGGTGATCTTGTCGCCCATCACCTGGATCGCCCGCGCCGGCGGCCCCAAGAACACCAGCCCGGCCCGCTCGCAGGCGGCGGCGAAATCGGCGTTCTCGGAAAGGAATCCGTACCCCGGGTGGATCGCCTGGGACCCGGTGCGCGTCGCCGCCTCGACGACCTTGTCGATATTCAGATAACTCTCGCGGGCCGCGGCGGGTCCCAGCCGCACCGCTTCGTCGGCTTCGAGCACGTGCCGTGCGCCGGCGTCGGGATCGCTGTAGACGGCGACCGAACGGATGCCCAGCCGGCGCAGCGTGCGGATCACCCGTACCGCGATCTCGCCACGGTTGGCCACTAGGACGGTTTCGAACACTGCACTCACATCCGGAAGACGCCGTAGGAGACCGGCTCCAACGGTGCTTGTGCGCACACCGAAAGAGCAAGCCCAACAAAGGTTCTGGTGTCGGCGGGGTCGATGATCCCATCATCCCACAGCCGAGCCGTGGAGTAATAGGGGTTGCCCTGGCTTTCGTACTGCTCGCGAATGGGCGCCTTGAACGCCTCTTCCTCGTCGGCCGACCACGGTTTGCCGGCACCGGCGAGTTGCTCACCGCGCACGGTCGCCAGCACCGATGCGGCCTGTTCGCCGCCCATCACCGAGATCCGGGCGTTCGGCCACATCCACAGGAAGCGTGGCGAATAGGCCCGGCCGCACATCGAATAATTGCCCGCCCCATAGGATCCCCCGATCACGACGGTCAGCTTCGGCACCCGGGCGCAGGCCACGGCGGTGACCATCTTGGCGCCATGCTTGGCGATGCCGCCGGCCTCGTAGTCGCGGCCGACCATGAAGCCGGCGATGTTCTGCAGAAACAGCAGCGGGATTTTGCGTTTGTCGCACAGCTCGATGAAATGCGCACCCTTCAACGCGGATTCGCTGAACAGCACGCCATTGTTGGCCACGATGCCCACCGGGTGGCCATGGATGTGGGCGAAAGCGGTCACCAGCGTCTTGCCGTAGTTGGCCTTGAATTCGCTGAATTCGCCGCCGTCGACCAGCCGCACGACCACCTCGCGCACGTCGTAGGGCACCCGCGGATCGGGCGGCACCACGTCGTAGAGCTCGGTCTGTTTGCAGGTGGGCGCCACCGGGGGCCGCACGTCCCACGGACTGGGCTGGCGCGGGCCGAACGTGGCCGCGATCGCGCGCACGATCCGCAGGGCGTGCTCGTCGTCGTCGGCGAGGTGGTCGGTGACGCCGGAGACCCGGGAATGCAGGTCGCCGCCGCCGAGGTCCTCGGCCGTCACGATCTCGCCGGTCGCAGCCTTGACCAGGGGCGGACCGCCCAGGAAGATCGTGCCCTGCTCGCGGACGATGACGGCCTCATCGCTCATCGCCGGCACGTAGGCGCCGCCGGCCGTGCACGAGCCCAGCACCGCCGCGACCTGCGGGATCTTCCGGGCGCTCATGGTCGCTTGGTTGTAGAAGATGCGGCCGAAATGCTCGCGATCGGGGAAGACCTCGTCCTGCCGCGGTAAAAAGGCCCCCCCGGAGTCCACCAGGTAGATGCACGGCAGCCGATTCTGCAGGGCCACCTCTTGGGCGCGCAGGTGCTTTTTCACCGTCATCGGGTAGTAGGTGCCGCCCTTGACCGTCGCGTCGTTGGCGACGATCACGCACTCGCGGTCCGACACGCGGCCGACGCCGGTGATGATGCCCGCTCCCGGCGACTCGTCGCCGTACATGCCGTCGGCGGCCAGCGGTGCGAGCTCCAAAAACGGGCTGCCCGGGTCGAGGAGGCGGTCCACCCGTTCGCGGGGCAACAACTTGCCGCGGCTGACGTGACGTTCGCGTGCGCGCTGGTTGCCGCCCAGGGCGGCAGCCGCCAGCTTGGCATTCAACTCGCCGACCAGCCGGCGGTGTTCGTCGGAGAAAGACGCCTCGGCCTTGGCGGGCCAGCTCACCACGTTGTCCATCGCCGCAGCAGCCTCCTTGCCGTCGTGCGGTCGGGGCGGTTTTGAGTTAATGCTGATTAACTCAGGGGGTGAGAATACCATTGCCACCGTTGCCGGTCCAGGGAGCACCGCACCCCGCTACATTGGCGAGTTAATCGCGAATAACCCGTGCTACGTTAGGGCCAATTGACCAGACGGGGGTTCGTCATGACAGCGTCCGCCTCCGAGGGCCAGGCCGGTCCCGCCGACACCCCAAATCGCCGGAGCCAATTGAAGTCCGACCGCCGGCTGCAACTGCTGGCCGCCGCCGAGCGACTGTTTGCCGAACGCGGATTCCTCGCGGTGCGGCTGGAAGACATCGGCGCGTCCGCCGGGGTGAGCGGCCCGGCCATCTACCGCCATTTCCCGAACAAGGAGTCGCTGCTGGTCGAGTTGCTGGTGGGCATCAGCACCCGGTTGCTCGCCGGTGCCCGGCAGGTGCAGGCCGACGGCACCGATGCGGCCGTCGCACTCGACGGGCTGATCGACTTCCATCTGGACTTCGTCTTCAACGAGCCCGACCTCATCCGCATCCAGGATCGCGATCTCGCGTATTTGCCCGAGGCCGCGGCAAGGCAGGTGCGCAAGTCCCAGCGTCAATACGTCGAGGTCTGGGTGGCGGCGCTGCGGGAGCTCAACCCCGAGCTGGCCGAGGCCGACGCCCGGCTGACCGCGCACGCCGTGTTCGGCCTGCTCAATTCGACACCGCACAGCATGAAGTCCCCCGACACCGTGCGCGGCAGGTCCGCGCGCGCGGCGCGGTCGCGCACCGTCATGCGGGCGATGACGGTGGCCGCACTCGCGGCCGGAAATCAATGCCCCTGACCTTCAGGCCGTAAGCTGACTCAGGCCGTCAGCGCCGAGTCCAGGTACCCTGCAAGCCATGAGGTGGACATGAACGATTCACGTCCCACCGAGCGGTTTCCCACATCGCAGCCGGGGTCGCAGCAGCCGAGGTACTCGCCCTCCGCCGATCCCGCGTACGCCGACCAGACGCCCTACTACACACAAAGCTATGGCGGCCCGATTTCGCCGTGGGCACCCGCCCCGAATGAGGCGAACACCACCAAGCCGCTGCCGGCGTACTGGCAGCACGACCTTCCCCCGCCGGGCGAGCTGCCGCCGGGCACCGCCGCGCCGCCGCCCGGCGGCCCGAAGTCGCCGCGATGGTTGTGGATCGGCGCCGGCGCCGCCGTGCTGCTGGTGGTCGCGTTGGTGATTGCGCTGGCCCTGGCGAACGACGCGATCAAGACCCAGACCGCAGTCCCGCCGCTGCCGGCCATGCCGGAGCCCAGCACGGAGGCCCCGACGACGTCGACGCACAGGTTACCGTCGCTCATTCCGGCGCCGATACCGCCGACCAGCGTGCCCGAGCCGCCGTCCGAGACGACCGCGCCGGCGGCGATGCAAGACGTCGTCTACACCGTCACGGGTGAGGGTCGCGCGATCAGCATCATGTACATCGATACCGGCGGCCTCATTCAGACCGAGTTCAACGTCGCGCTGCCGTGGAGCAAGGAGGTGAGCCTGTCGAAGTCGGCTGCCCATCCGGCCAACGTCACGATCGTCAACATCGGCCACGACGTCACCTGCACGCTCACTATCGACGGGGTGCTGATGAGCAAGCGCCTCGGTGGTGGTCTGACGATTTGCGACGCGCGCGGCTGAACCGCTAGGACGGGTCGGCGGGGTCGGCCACCAGCGCGGTGCGCAGCGGAACCCGGACGGCCAGCATCGCCACCAGCCCGACGATCAGCACCACCGAAATTCCGCCCAGGCCGGCCCGCACGGCGCCGAAGGCGTCGACGAACACCGAGAACAGCCACGGCGCCACGAACGCCACCGCCCGCCCGGTCATGGTGTAGAGACCGAACGCGACCCCTTCGCCGCCGTGCTTGGCCATCTGCAGCAGCAAGGCGCGCGACGACGACTGCGACGGCCCGATGAACAAGCACAGCAGCAGCCCGCAGACCCAGAAGGCCACCGGCCCGGACAGCGCCATCAACGTCAGCCCCAGCACGATGATCGCGAACAGCGACGCCACGATGACGGGCTTCGATCCGACGCGGTGGTCGACGAACCCGCCCAGCACGGCGCCCACCGCAGCGATCACGCTGGCGGCCACCCCGAAGATCAGCACGTTGGCCTGCGAGATGCCATACACGTTGACGCCGAGCACCGCGCCGAACCCGAAGATCGCCGCCAGCCCGTCCCGGAAGAGCGCACTGGCGATCAGGAAGTAGACCAGATTGCGGTCGCGCCGCCATTCCGCGGTGATCTCGGTCCACAGCTTGCGGTAGCCGCCCAGCATGCTCGTCGGGCCGTGCGACTCCCCCGATTCGGTCAGCCGGTGCGCGACGAACAGCAACGGCAGCGCCAGCACCGCGAGCCAAATCGCGGCCACCACCATCGCCTCGCGGACATAAAGCCCGTCCCGCAAGGGAACTCGCAGCAGGCCACGTGTCGCGTCGGGCCCGGTGCCGGATCCGGAGATGAACCCGGTGTAGACCACCAGCAGGAGCAGAACGCTCCCGACATATCCGGCGGCCCAGCCGAACCCGGATATTCGCCCCGCGGTCTGCGGTGTCGAGAGCTGACGCAGCATCGCGTTGTACGGCACGCTGGCCAAGTCGCCGCAGGCCGCCGTCGCCCCGAGGAGCACCAGACCCGCCCACAGGTAGCCGGGGCGGTCGTGGATGAAGTACATCGAGCAGGTCAACGTCACCGCCGCGGCCGTCAGCACGCTCAGCGCCACCCGTCTGCGATGCGGAGACTCCACCCAGACGCCGACGGCGGGTGCGAGCACGGCGACGGTCAGTCCGGCGATGGCCGCCGCACGGCCCAGCCAGCTGGCCGGCGTGGTGGCGCCCCCGATACCCACCCCGACGCTGCTGGTCAGGTAGACGGAGAAGACGAACGTCGCCACGATCGCGTTCAGACCCGTCGAGCCGCAGTCCCACAGCGCCCAAGCCACCACCCGCGATCGCGCGGGGGCGGCGGAACGCGACTCCGGCCGGCTCATTCCCGGCACTCTATTAGGCGCCCGCGATCGGCTGCGTGCCGCGCTTGGCCCGCTGTCTACGATTGGCCCATGCCGCTACCCGCACCCAGCCCCGAGGCGCGCGCCGTTGTCACCGGGGCGTCGCAGAACATCGGTGAGGCGCTCGCCACCGAACTCGCCGCGCGCGGACACCACCTGATCGTCACCGCCCGCCGCGAAGACCTGCTCAAGGGCCTGGCCGCGCGCCTGACCGACAGGTACGGCGTCACCGTCGACGTGCGCCCCGCCGACCTGGCCGACCCGGGCGAACGCGCGAAGTTGTGCGACGAGCTGGCCGCCCGCCCCATCTCGATCCTGTGCGCCAACGCGGGCACCGCGACCTTCGGTCCGGTCGCCACGCTCGATCCGGCCGGCGAAAAAGCCCAGCTGCAGCTCAATGTCCTTGGGGTGCACGACCTTACGTTGGCGGTACTGCCGGGAATGGTCGAGCGCGGCGCGGGCGGCATCTTGATTTCCGGTTCGGCGGCGGGCAATTCGCCGATCCCATACAACGCCACCTACGCGGCCACCAAGGCGTTCGCCAACACCTTCAGCGAATCGCTGCGCGGCGAGCTGCGCGGGTCGGGCGTCCACGTGACGCTGCTGGCGCCGGGCCCGGTACGGACCGATTTGCCCGACGACGCCGAGGCCTCGCTCGTGGAGCGGCTGGTGCCGGACTTCCTGTGGATCTCGACCGAGCACACCGCGCGGGTATCGCTGGATGCGTTGGCACGCAACAAGATGCGCGTCGTTCCGGGTTTGACGTCGAAGGCCATGTCGGTGGCCAGCGGGTACGGTCCGCGCTCCATCGTGGCGCCCATCGTGGGCGCGTTCTACAAGAGGCTCGGCGGCGGATAGGCCTTACCTCCGGCGGCCCCGGCCGCCGAACATGTTCTTCACGACCTCGCGTAACACCGTGTTGATGCCGCTCTTCACCGCCGAATTGTTCAGCACTTCCTCCCACACCGCCGGGCCCTTCGGCTCCGCCGGTTCCGGCATCGGTGGAACCGACTCATTCGGCGGGACCGGCAGGTAGTCGGGCCGGGCCTGCGGCGCCCCGGGTTGGCCTTGCGCGCCGGGTTGGGGCTGCGCGGGTTGGGGAACCGTCTGCCCGTATTTCGTCTGCAGCGTTGAGTTTTTCGCCGCGTCCTTGATTTTGTCCTCGCCGATCGACGCCATCAGCGAGCGCGGTACCCGCATCCGGGTCCACGCGACCGGTGTCGGCGCACCCTTCTCGGACAACACGGTGACCACCGCCTCGCCGATCCCCAGCGACGTCAGCGCCGACTCCAGGTCGTAGACATCAGTTTTCGGGTAGGTGCGGACGGTCCTGCTCAGGGCCTTCTGGTCGTCGGGGGTAAACGCCCGCAACGCGTGCTGAATTCGCGCGCCGAGCTGAGACAGGATGTCGTTGGGGATGTCCGTCGGCAGCTGGGTGCAGAAGAACACCCCGACCCCCTTGGAGCGGATCAGCTTGACGGTCTGCTCGACCTGCTCGAGGAAGGCCTTCGAGGCGTCGGCGAACAGCAGGTGCGCCTCGTCGAAGAAGAACACCAGCTTGGGTTTGTCGATGTCGCCGACCTCGGGCAGTTGCGTGTACAGGTCGGCGAGCAGCCACATCAGGAACGTGGAGAAGATGACCGGCCGCACGGACTGACCGGTGAACTCCAGCAGCGAGATGATGCCCTGGCCCTGACCGTCGTTGCGCAGCAGATCGTTCGGGTCGAGCTTGGGCTCGCCAAAGAACGTGTCGCCGCCCTCGGCGTCGAGGTTCACCAGCGCCCGCAGGATGACGCCGGCCGTCGTCGCCGACACGCCGCCCAGCGATTTAAGGGCTTCCTTGCCCTCGTCGCTGGTCAGGTAGCCGATGGCGCCGCGCAGGTCGTCGGTGGTGACCAGCCGCCTGCCCTGGTCCTTCGCCCAATGGAAGATCAGGCCCAGCGTGGACTCTTGGGTGGCATTGAGCCCCAGCACTTTTGACAGCAGAACGGGACCGAAGCTGTCGACGGTCGCTCGTATCGGCACGCCGATTCCGTTGGTGCCCAACGACAAGAACTCGACCGGGAACGCGGAGGCCTTCCAGTCGTCACCGGTGTCCTCGGCGCGTGCCGCCGTCTTGTCGTTGCCATCCCCCGGTTGGGACAGCCCGGACAGGTCACCCTTCACGTCGGCCATCAGCACGGGCACACCCGCCGCGCTGAGCTGTTCGGCGATCAGTTGCAGCGTCTTGGTCTTCCCGGTTCCCGTCGCGCCGGCCACCAGGCCGTGCCTGTTGATGGTGGCCAGCGGTATACGGATCTGGGCCGCCGGATCGGCCGTGCCGTCGATGACGACCGTGCCCAGTTCCAGTGCCTGGCCGTCGACGGCGTAGCCGTCGGCGATCCGCGTCGCGGCCGCTGAATCGGTCATCGTGCTGTGCCCCTCTTCCCGGATGGTTCGGCATGCAGGTCGACAAGGCTCACCCTACTTCTCCGGCTCATCCGGGAGCGAGGGCGCGCGCGCCTCCCGGGCCTGGGTCCGAGGCGGCGACCCGCCGCGCCCGGCTCCGGCGCACTTGCCATCACAACTAGTCTGAGCGCTGTGCGAGACGAATTGGTGTGGATCGACTGCGAGATGACCGGGCTTGATCTGGGTTCGGACAAGCTGATTGAGATCGCGGCGCTGGTGACCGACGCCGATTTGAACATCCTCGGCGAGGGAGTCGACGTGGTGATCCATGCCGACGACGCCGCGCTCGCGGCGATGGGCGACGTGGTCACCGAAATGCACACGCGCTCCGGGCTGACCGACGAGGTGCGGACATCCACCGTCGACCTGGCCACCGCCGAGGCGATGGTGCTGGGTTACATCGGCGAACACGTCAAGCAACCGCGGACGGCGCCGCTGGCCGGCAATTCCATCGCCACCGACCGCGCCTTCATCGTGCGCGACATGCCCGCCCTGGACGCGTTCCTGCACTACC
The DNA here is from genome assembly GCF_035617725.1 of Mycobacterium sp. 94-17. Classification (NCBI taxonomy): domain Bacteria; kingdom Bacillati; phylum Actinomycetota; class Actinomycetes; order Mycobacteriales; family Mycobacteriaceae; genus Mycobacterium; species Mycobacterium sp. 94-17. Next base: position 56,501 of record NZ_JAPIYN010000019.1, on the reverse strand, counting down.
GGATGATCGATGTGAGCTCGATCAAAGAACTCTGCCGGCGCTGGTACCCGCGGATCTACTTCGGGCAGCCCGCGAAGGGGCTCGCCCACCGTGCGCTGGCCGACATCCACGAGTCCATCCGCGAGTTGCAGTTCTACCGGCAGACCGCCTTCGTCGCGCCGCCGGGGCCGTCTACCAGCGAAATCGAGGCGGTGGCTGCCGCCCTGACCGGCGAAAAACACGAACCGGGGATAAGTGATTCGGCCGGCGCGCCGCCGACCGGTTAGTATCGACGTCGCCGCTCGTGGACCGTCAGCATGCATCGGTCGGCGCGTGGTCGTGGTGGGTGTAGTTCAGTTGGTAGAGCGTCAGGTTGTGATCCTGAATGTCGCGGGTTCGAGTCCCGTCACTCACCCCACAGGTCAGAGGTGGCATTCAGCCCCTCTGACCTTCTCGTTTTGGTAGGGACTTGTCAGGCTACTGCCGGGACGACGCCCCCGGCTTAAGCACTGCAGAAGACACGATGGCAGACATCGCCATTGGTCACACGTCCGGCCAGCTGATGCCATCGCTGCTATTTACGCGCGCGCGGCGATGGCAATATCGCGGGCAATATCGCGGGCTCGCCGCCAACCACGGTGTACGAGGCGAATGTAAGCGCGGCTTTTTCGCCCGGCGATTTCTCAGTCAGGCGATGCGGTTAACTGACCCGAATCACCGCACTGAGAAACAAGCAAATATCCCCGGCGTCGAGGCCGGCGGGTTATTTCTCGGCTGCGCCGGGGACGGGCGCTGTGATCGTTATGCAGCCCGAGGATCCGAACATCACTCCGGTCGCCACTATCGCAAGTGCGAGGGCTTTCAGGATTTTCTTGGCGCTCATCGTTCACACCTTCCTGCTGGTGGAGATAGGTGGAGATAACTACTGGCCCGATTGGCTGATGCTACCGCGCCTTTTGACGCGTGTGCAGTGATTGCGCAAACCAGCATGCGCCCAATTGGCTACCAATGGCGCGACGCCGAACACAGATGTTCCAAAAGATCCGCCAATCGAAAATAGCGCGATTCTGAATTGAGTCCGGCGTGACTCCGAATCCGTCGATCACGTCTCTCAGGAGCTGGAATGCGACTCGCCGGATCAACTCCACGACGAACGAATACATCAAGGGCGATCCTGTGCATCAGCCTGTCATATCCGCAGAACCCATCGGCCGAGTGGTTCCGACCCGCGAAGGGCGCGACGGGGCGTGTCTGCGTCAACCGGTGCATCGGGCAGCGGAATCTGACGAAATTCGAAGGTTTTGCACAGCCGGACGGGGTTAAACTGCCATCCCCGATCATGCCAAGGGCTTTGGCCCCTGGTTGCGGAGCGCGGCGCGGAGGTTGCCGGGGTTGGTCGTCCAATCCGCTCCGGTCGCGCTGGAAAGGAGAAGGAATTGTGGCGGCGCTGAAGCGCTATGGGCGGCGGGTTCTGGGCCTGGCGCTGACAAGTGGCGCGGTGGTCGCCGGGGTCGTCTGGGCCGGCCCGGCTCATGCTGACGTTGCCTCTTTTCTCAAAGACCTGCACGGCGATGGCATCCATGACGTCGACGGGGGTGACGCGACGTTAGTTCAAGTGGGCCAGGAGATTTGCCAACAAGTATGGGCGGGCGTGGATGTGCGAGAGCTGAAGCAAACCGTGCTGCAGACCTCCGACGCCAGGCTGGGCAGAGGCGGGCTCAGCCCTCAACAGGCCAGCGACTTCGTCAACGACTCCGTCAACGATCTGTGTCCATGACGCGCTGGCGATACAACGAAAGTGTTTGCAGCACAGCTGATCCCGTCCGCAAATCTTGACGAGCCTCAGTCGTCGACGTGAAACTGTGGCTGCCCGATCGGCAGCGACGGCCACGGCTTGGCGGGGTCCACCCGATAGCAGGTGTTGCTCGGCGGCTTCCACCTGTAATTCCAGCCGCCCCAGAAGACGGGGTAGCCGGAATTCTGGTGGCACCGCTGCCAGGTCCCGTCGGGCGCGACTGGTTCGTCGCAGTAGGTGTTCTGGGCGTCGATCGAGATGCACCCCGCCCGGGCCGGTGGTGCGGTCAGCACTGTGGCGGCACCCTCGACGGCGATCGACGATGCGGCGAGGGCAGCCATCAGCAGGCCCCTGGTCACCTTCATCTCCGAACGATAAGCCACCGCCGCGGGAGCTGCCACACGAAAGCAGCCCGATAGATGTCCCGGACGGCCGTGCGCCCTTGCCGCACAAGGTTTCCCGCACGGATGCCATCACTGAGGCGATGCGATCAGCCGAGCCCGGATCGCCGCAGTGACACGCACGATGTCCCCCGCGTCGCGCGAGAGCTACATCGCGTGAAAGCCGCCGCCTCCGGCGGGCGCCGTGATGGTTATGCAGCCCGACGATCCCAGCATCACGCCGGTCGCCACGATGGCGAGTGCGACAGCTTTCAGGATTTTCTTGGCATTCATCGGTCACACCCTTCTGCTGGTGAGATAACCGCGGCGGCGAACTGGCGCCTGGATAGCTGATGCTATCGCTCATTTGGACGCGTGTTCAGTAAACGCGCAAACCGCCGAAGGCCCGCGGCCGGCAGAGCCGTCAGGTGTCGGCGTTGCCCGCTTTCCATTGCGCCCAAGGGATGTTCCAGTCGCCCAGCCCCTCGATCCCCGACAGCGTCGGCCCGACCGTGTGCACCACCTCGACGATGTCGCCGCTCTTGCTGTGATCGTAGAACCACTGGGCGTTGCCGGGACTCACGTTGAGGCATCCGTGACTGGTGTTGGTGTGGCCCTGGGCACCCACCGACCACGGCGCCGAATGCACGAAGACGCCGCTGTAGGACATCTGCGTGGCCCAGTCGACTTCGGTGCGATACCCGTTGGGCGAGTTGACCGGAACGCCATAGGTCGAAGAATCCATGATGATGTGTTTGAACCGCGCTCCAATGATGTAGACGCCGTTGGCCGTTGGGGTGCTGTCCTTGCCCATCGACGTTGGCATGGTCCTGACGACTTCGCCGTTGACCCGCACGGTCACCTGCTTCGTGGTGTCGTCGGCCGTCGAGATCACCTCGTCACCGATGGTGAAGTGCGTCTTGACGTTGTCCTCGCCGAACATGCCGTCGCCCAGGTCCACGCCATAGGTGTTGACCGCCACGTCGATGGTGGTTCCCGGCTTCCAGAAATGCTCTGGGCGCCAACGGACCTCGCGGTTGCTCAGCCAGTAGAACGCACCCTCCACCGGGGGGTTGGTGGTGATGTTGACGGCCTTCTGGGCCGCGGCCCGGTTCGCGATGTTCTCGTCGAAGCGGATCGCCACCGGCTCGCCGATGCCCACTACCTCGCCATCGGCCGGGCTGACGTACGGCATGGTGAGGTGCGCGGGCGAACTGGTCTCGAACGCCATCTGCTTGCTGGTCGCGCCGCCCAGACCGGTCGCCTTCACATTCAGCGTGTAACGCCTGTTGTAGCCGAGCTGCTCGGTGGTCGACCAACGCAGGCCGTCGGGACTCAACAGCCCACTGATCGACCTGCCGTTCTCGTTGACCATGGTGACCGAGGCGAGCACGCCGTCGGCGACGGTCACCGTCACCGGCGCGTCCACCGTCACACCGACCGCGCCGTCGGTCACCGAGGCGGTGACCTTGGGCACCAGCAGGTCGGCCAGTGGAGTGCCCTTGTCGAAGATGGCCGTCGCGGGCGCCGCCGCGTGGTCGCTGTTGCATCCGGCGCCGAACATGGCAATCACAACAATCGCGATCACCAGCCATAATCTTCGTCTCAGCAAATGCGCCATCCAGTGACCTTCCATATGATTCTCCAGTTGGTCACCGCTGACCAGTGAGGTAGCTGAAGGCATTCTAATGGCTCGTTCCGACACTCGAATGCGCGCGCGAGGCGGGGCGGCCGATCGGTGTCAGCACCGCAATGAATTCGTCATTCAAGCGCAGTCCCGACGGCGATGGCGCCGGCGGCGGAGCCGGCTACACCGGCACGCCGGCCTGGCCGTCGCACCGTGCCTCGATCCTGTCGCGGGTGCTGACGGCCTCCACGCGCGCGAGTTTGACGATCGCAGCCGTCATCACCAACGCCGCCACCACCAGGGCGATCACCCCCGCGCCGCCCGTGTTCAGCGTCTCGCCGAGGACCACGACGCCGAGCACCGCCGCCACCACCGGCTGCGACATCTGCAGGGTCGGCATCGACGCGGTCAACGGGCCCGCCCGAAACGCGGACTGACTCCACACCACGCCCCCCAGCGCCATCAGAACGCAGGCGTAAAGCTCCGGGGTCCGGGTCAGCGCGCCCGCGCCGTCGCCGAGGCGGGCGACGACCTCTTTGGCGAGCACCGCGAAAACACCCCACAACGACCCGGACGCGAAGGCGAACAACGCCGCGGCCACGGCGCGGCCCCGCATCCGGCCGACGATCACGCAGCCGGCCAGCAGCGGCCCGAGCACCGCGGCCACCGCGGCCCAGGTTCGCAGCGACGCGCTCGTGTGACCGGCCTGCGGGTTGCCGACGACGACGACCACGATCACCGCCGCCGTAAGCACAGCGGCCCAGACCCATTCGCCGCCGGTCACGGTGCGGTTCGAAAATCTGGCGTTGGCGGGCAGCGCGAACAAAACCGACGACATCAGCAGCGCCTGCACCAAGAGCACCGAGCCCGTACCGAGCGCCGCGGCCTGTAATCCGATGCTCGCCACCAGAAGCAGCGTGCCCCACCACCACCGTTGGTTGCGCAGCAGGCCGGCGAGCAATTCGACGGGACCCACCGTCGGGTCGGCCATGCAGTGTGCCGCGCGCTGCTGCAGCACGTCGCCGATCGCCACGCAGAGCGCGGAGCTCAGTGCCAGCAGTGCCGCGATTTGCGTGTGGGCCATAAGGGTTTCTCCATGACGTTCTCCGGCGGCGTGCCCTCCATCGGAAATCACCGGGGCAGGGACCGGCACGACCGTCGCGATGATGCGGCAGGCGATCTCAATCCTGGCGATTGCTTCCCAACATGGCCTATCGCCTACCCGGAACCGTGCCGGTTGACCCACGATAGGGAATCGCCCAGACAAACCCCTGGTGGCGGGGCGTGGCCTTCGATCCGTGGATCGAGGTTTGGCCGTCTCGGACTCGGGTATCGAACCTAACAGCGCGTCGAGGACTCGATTCGGGGTGCGCAGTGCCGTTTCGCCTGGGCTACAAGCAGATTGGATGTGAAATGGACCGCGAGGACGCTACCGACGACGGCACCAACGTTCGGCATCCCACCGAAAACGACTGGCAGGCGGTCTTCGAGAACCAGGCTCGGACTTTCGGCGATCCGGTGGGACCGGAGGATCTCGAGGCATGGAGACGCCGCGTCAGCCTCGACGACATTCTCATCGCCGAGGATGCCTCCGACCCGGAGCATCCAAATCTGGTGGGAACGTCCATCATCTACCGTTCGCGGCTCACCGTGCCCGGTGGCAACTTGCGGGTGGCGTGGCTGACGATGATTGCGGTCGCGTCGACGCATCAGGGCAAGGGGCTCTGGGCACAGCTGAGCGCCAAAGGGCTTGGGATACTCTTGGACCGCGGCTATCCGATCGTCTGCGGCGTTCCGACGCAGACCGCGATGTATGACGGGTTCGGGGCGGGCGTGTCGAGCTACAGCCACACCTACTCCATTGATCGCCGCTTCGCGAAGTTGCGTATCCCGCCGAGCCGGATCCGGGCACGTGAGGTCAACGCCGCCGAAGCGAAGCGGCTCGTGCCCGAGATCTACGAACGGTGGTGTGCCGCAACCAATGGCGCGATATCCCGGGACGACGCGTGGTGGGACGATTACCTGGACGATCGACCGAACCAGCGCGGCAACGGATCTGCGCTTCACTACACCACCCATCCCGACGGCTTCCTGACGTACCGGGTGGTCGGATCCCAACAACACGCGTTCCGCCCGCCGCTGGGCACCGTGGTCGTCGAAGACTTCTGCCCCATCACCGACGAAGCGCACAGCGAGCTCCTGCAGACGCTGCTGGTGCTGGAGATGTTCTATCGCGTAGAGATCGCCGTGCCGGCTGACGATCCGCTGCCGCTCAAACTCGTCGACCAACGCGCCGCCGAATCCCAGGGTGTGAGCGACTTCCTGTGGGTGCGCATCAACGACGTCCCCGAAACGCTCGGCGCGCGCAGCTACGCCGCCGATGCCGACATCGTGCTGGACGTCACAGACCCGCTCGGCCTGGCGGGCGGCCGCTTTGCGCTGCGGATTCGTGACGGCGTCGGGAAGTGCACGCCGCATGACGGTGCCCCGGACATCGAGATCGGCCTGGCCGACCTGGCCACCATCTACATGGGCGCGCATTCGGCTTCCCAGCTTGCCCGCGCGAACCGCATCGGCGAAGTCCGCCGGGGAGCGCTTAGCGAGCTGGACGCCGCCTTGCGCACCGAGCGGTCGCCCTTCTGCGGCACCCTGCTATGACCAGCAAATGCGTTGCATCACAATCATTTTCGTCATGCGAACCCAACCTGGCAAGGCGAGCGGCGTCGCGGCCCACCGCGATGGTTCGCCGGCAAGCGGCCATTGTGCGACGCGGCAAGCCCGAGTGCGCGACGCGATCACTCGGCGGGCGCGGCTACCCTGGGGCGAGGTCGGGATTTCGCTCTGCGGCGCAACGTTTGTTATTGTCGCGTACGCGGTCTCGGTCGACCACACGCGCCGTTAGCTCAGTTGGTAGAGCAGCTGACTCTTAATCAGCGGGTCCGGGGTTCGAAACCCTGACGGCGCACAACGCCACCGGATATGTCAGTATCTGGTGGCGTCATCATGTCAGTTTCGGGCTCGCCCGGTGGGTGGTAACCGTCCACGAATCCGTCCTCCGGCGCGTCCCGGGTGCCCACGATCACTGTGACGCAGTTTTTCAGAGGGGACCTTCTAGAAGACTGAGCTCCAGTGGGTGCAGCCCACGACGGCCACTTCCACGCCGGCATCGATGTCCGCTGCGAGTATCGGGTCCATGCGGTCTCAACCGGCGGTTTCCGCGCCGCACGGGGGGCCTACATGGCCGAAAACGACCCACCTGGCTGGGAGTAGCCGAACCGCCGGCGCCGGCCAGAGCCACGCAGGCGGCAGGCGGCGCGGCTACCCGGATCGCGCGAACAATTTGCCTCCGTATCCCACCGCAGACGGCCCTCCTGCAGGTAATTTCTTGCTGACATCGATCGGCGCCGTCAGCGCCGACGGGTCGCCTCGAGACAGGCCGCGTCGAAGGAGCCGCAATGGGGTTCATCCAGCCCAACCTGCCCGTTGTGGACATGGCCGAGTGGAGCAAGGGCACGCGTGCCGAACGGATCGTCCCGATGGCGCGCCACATCGCCGAACACGGCTTCGGCACCCCACTGGTGATGCCCGTGATGTACGGCGTGAAGGTCGCGCTCTACGTCCTGGGCGGCTGGCTCTTCGCGTGGTCGACCTCCGGCATCGGCGGCTTCACCGAGGTCGGCGCGTGGTGGTCGGAGCCGATCGTGTTCCAGAAGGCCGTGCTGTACACGATGCTCTTCGAGGTCGTCGGCCTCGGCTGCTGCTTCGGGCCGTTGGCCGGGCGATACTTCCCGCCGATGGGCTCGATCCTGTATTGGTTGCGACCGGGCACCATTCGATTGCCGCCCTGGCCTGCCCGGGTGCCGTTGACCCGCGGCAGCAACCGCAGCGTGTTCGACGCGTTGCTCTACGGCGCGTTGTTGGTGCTGCTGGTCTCGGCGCTGATATCCGACGGTGGCGGGCCAATCCCCGCTCTGGACACCACGATTGGCATGCTGCCGTGGTGGCGGACCGCAGCGATTCTGGCGGTGCTGGCCGTGCTCAGCGTGCGCGACAAGGTGATCTTTTTGGCCGCGCGCGCCGAGGTGTATGCGCCGCTGGCGCTGGCGTTTCTGTTCGCCGGAGCCGACGTCATCGTCGGGGCCAAGGTCGTGTTCATGGTGATCTGGCTGGGCGCGGCGACCTCCAAGCTCAACAAACACTTCCCGTTCGTGATCTCGACCATGCTGGCGAACAATCCGTTCATCCCCTCTGGCCCGCTCAAGCGGTCGATGTTCAAGCACCATCCGGATGATTTGCGGCCCAGCGCGTTGGCCGGCTTCATCGCGCACTTCTCCACCGCCGTCGAGGGTCTGGTGCCGCTGGTGCTCTTCTTCTCACACGGCGGCTGGCCGACGGCCATCGCGGCGTTTGTGATGATCGTGTTCCACCTCAATATCCTGCTGGCCTTCCCGATGGGCGTGCCGCTGGAGTGGAACGTGTTCATGATCTTCGGGGTGCTGTGGCTGTTCGTCGCGCATGCGCGCCTGGGTCTGGCGGACATCACCCACCCGGTGCCGATCGCCCTCCTGTTCGCGGTGATCGCAGGCACCGTCGTCCTGGGCAACATCTATCCGCGCAAGGTGTCCTTTCTGCCCGGCATGCGGTACTACGCCGGCAACTGGGACACCACGGTGTGGTGCGTCAAGCCGTCGGCCGACGAGAAGATCCGCACCGCCTCCCGCGCGCTGGGCCCGATGTATCACCTACAGCTCGAGCGTCTGTACAAAACCAAAGAAGAAACCCTGGTGCCCATTCATCTTGCCTACGCCTTCCGAGGGATGAACACGCACGGGCGCGCGCTTTACACGCTGGTACACCGCGCGTTGGCGGGCTACGACGAGGCCTCCTACAACCTCTGCGAAGGCGAGAATGTCTGCGCAATGGTTCTTGGCTGGAACTTCGGCGACGGCCACATGCACAACGAGTGCCTGATCGAGGCGCTGCAGCAGCGGTGCGGGTTCGAGCCGGGCGAGGTTCGGGTGGTAATCCTCGACGCCCAGCCCATCCACCTCCAGCGCCAGGAGTACCGGCTGGTCGATGCCGCGACGGGCGAATTCGAACGCGGCTACTGCGACGTCGACGACATGGCCACCAACCAGCCGTGGGCCGACGACATTCCGGTGTACGCGCAGGCCGGTCGCGTCACCGATTCCTGACCCGGCGCACGGCCACCACCACGACGATGGCCCCCACGCCGGCCAGCGACGCCAGCACCGCGGGCTTCTGCACGAACCCGATCACCCGGACCTTGAGGTCGTCGGCGAGGCGCCGGGGATTGGCCCGCTCGGCGAGCGAGTCGACGGTGGCCGCCAGCTGGTCACGGGCGAGGTCGATGTCCTGCTTGATGGCTTCGGGGTCCCGGTCCGCCACTGTGTCCTCCAAGTCGCCCGCTGTCCGGCTCATGCACCTGCCCGAACTACCCTAGATCAGCTGGCGATAACCCCAACGCCCCGGTGAACAGAAAGGGACCCACGTTGACCGAGACCACGCGGCTTGCGCCCGGCGACAAAGCACCCTCCTTCAGCCTGCCCGACGCCGACGGCAAGACGGTCAAGCTGGCCGACTTCAAGGGGCGTCGCGTCGTCGTCTACTTCTACCCGGCCGCGTCGACACCGGGATGCACCAAGCAGGCATGCGACTTTCGGGACAGCCTGGCCGAGCTCAACGGTGCCGGCCTCGACGTGGTCGGCATCTCCCCCGACAAGCCGGAGAAACTGGCCAAGTTCCGTGACGCCGAGGGCCTTACCTTCCCGCTGCTGTCCGATCCCGACCGCAAAGTGCTGACGGCGTATGGCGCCTACGGCGAGAAGCAGATGTACGGAAAGACCGTCACCGGGGTGATCCGGTCGACGTTCGTGGTGGACGAGAAGGGCAAGATCGAGGTCGCGCAGTACAACGTGAAGGCTGCACATACGACAATAGGTATCCAGAAGATTATCGCCAGGTCGCGTTGAGCGTTGATTCGGCGGAAAGCGAAGGGTGCTAGACCATTCCGTTGTTGCTGGCCTGGGATAGCGTCAGATCATGCCGCAACGTACATGGGAACAGCTCTTCGAACGAGGCGTTCGATCGGGCCATTTGGGCGCCGAGCGGCTCGTTGTCGCCCTGCGGGTTCTATCCATCACATGGCCAAGAAGTTAATCAGCCTCTGTCAACCAGCTTGACGGGATCGCTTGTATAGACCGTCTTGTCGACCCTAGGAACGTCTTTGACATCGATACGTTCGGGCACTTCCTTCTGCGGGCCGAAGATGTCCGCTCCGCCACCAGTCAATAGCTTCCGGAATGGCGCAGCAACACTCATGCTGTCGTAAACCTCGACGACCCTAACCCTGATCTTTTCCAGCTCTAGCTCGCCGAGAACTTCATTGGTTTCAGGATCGACGATGACTTCGTTCTCTGGCCGCAGTACGGCATATATCCAACCTGGTTTAACGCCGTGTTTGGCACCACGGTTGATGACTAGTCGGCCAGAGTTAATAACTCGTGCGACTTGTCCGCGTTCGGCATCAGGCATTCGCTGTACTCCCTGCATCGTACGGACGGCTCATTCGGGGTCCTCCTCGACTGTCTGTTCACGCGAGGCCCGTAGACGCGAGTACTCCTCGTCTATGGCGTCAGGCGCGAAGTAGCGCCAATCTTGGATTGAGTGCCTTGCCTGCTCACGTTGGGTTCGAGCGTTTTCGGCGATGACACGGAATATGGTCAGCATTTCGGCCTTTGGTGTGGGTGCTGGATCTTCTTGGACGGCACTGAGCGCCAATCCTTCGATACGGCCGAAACCATCCATCAGGTTGAATATCCTGCGGACGGAGGAAAGGGCGTTTCGTTGAATCTCCTGCTGCTCTCGGGCTTTTCGTGCTGCTGCGCTGCGCTTCTCACGCTTCGCTTTCGTGCGGTCGACCAGCGCTGCTAACGCCCATCCGGCGCCCACCGATATAGCGGTCAAGATCACCGACATGAGCAGGTTCTCGGTCGGGCTCGGTTGCCGCCCACGCGCAGACAGGACGCCGAGCGCGATAAACCCAACCGTGGCGAGTAACAGCACGGAAGTCCATATCCACAGGCCCGTAGCTGAGTCCTCGTCGTCGGTGTCGAGATCCGCCACAGCTGCGATTTTGCCAGCAAGAACCGACGTGCCGGGGTGAGCCGCGCCGTCCGTTATCGCCGGATCATTCCGCTGGCTGCCTCGCCGGTGTCGGGCTGTACGAGCCTCGTCCCAAGTTGTGTCCGCCTGTGGCCGGTTGACGGCAGCGATTCAGCCGCAATCGTTTATCAGCATTTACGCAGTAACACGGGGCGATGTCCACGCCAGACAGCGGAGAATATCTGGTAGGGCCTCGACGTTTGACCCGGTGCTTTCCAGCCTGCCGCGCGGTCGCGCCTTCGCATCTCGGGCACGCATCGGGCAGTGGAAATCCAACGATTCGGGGGCAGACGGGGACTAACATACGACGAGTGGCGGAACCCAAAGAGCCCGTGCCAAGTGGCCGGTCGCTGAGGATCATTCACCTGTCCGACATTCACTTCGGGAATCACCATCGATTCGGCGGCGAGATAACAGCCGCGGGTGACTACGTGGGCGGAGATGGCTTCCCGACGCTCGCGGAGTCGATCCGCGAGGACCTAGCGAGCGTCGAAGGCGAAGCACCCCAGATCGTCTGCATAACTGGCGACTTGACCGAGATAGCGTCAGGGGACGAGTTCAACCTGGCTCGAGGGTTTTGCAAGGCACTTTGCGACGGCGCTACAGCCCTCGGACCATTGTCTGTCGTACCGGGTAATCATGACGTCCTCTGGGAGAAAAACGAGAGGGAAGACAGGATGAGGCCATGGGGCCAATTCCTAACCGAACTCCGCGGTGAATACGACGACTGGAGCCATAACCAGCGCGATGCTCGGGTCCGAGCTGACCTCATCGAATCACACGGCGTAATAATCGCCGAAGTAAACTCCGCTGCATTTGTCGAGAAAAACACCCCTGACACGCATCGAGGTCGAGTGAGCATAAGCGCTCTGGACCATTTGAACACGCAGCTTTCCGATCTTGAAAAGCTTAATCGTGAAGTCTTCAAGTCGTGCATCAAGATCGCACTTGTCCACCACCATCCGATTCTCATCCCAGACCTCGCAGAGCCCGGCCGGGGGTACGACTCAATCCACAACGGTGTACGCCTATTGCGGATCCTCCGCCATTATCGATTTCATTTACTTTTGCACGGCCACAAACATGTGCCGTTCACGTTTACTGAGGACTCATTGTCCGCGCAAGAAAGTAAACCGCCGTACCCAATATTCGTCGTATGTGGTGGCTCCGCATCGAGCAATGAACTTTCCGATGATCGCCCGCCAATCAATTGCTACAACCGAATCGAGGTCAAATGGCTGCCTGACGCACGACAGTACCGGTGTCGCGTTGAGACTCGCCAGCTCATCCGGACGAACAATAGGGGGGTGCCGCTGATCCCCACAAATTGGACCTGGCGGGAAATTTCCCGCGACGACCGATCGTTCTCCCCAGATCGGATCTTCTCCGGGAACGTGCCGCCATGGCGCTCGTTCGTAGCGGATGAGGATCAATTCTATGAGTCCCGCCGAACAAAGGAGTACGGACTCAACCGCGGCGTTTTCCCCATCCTTGCGGTCCGACCGAACTTAACGCCGGGCCAGGTCTCCGAAGCTATCGTCGAGCTTCGATACCATCGGCCGCCAAAAAATGTTGAGCCCACGCAAATTAAATCGGTCCGCTGGTCGGCAGGCCCCAACCACGCTGTGTATGAACTGAACAAAGATTACGCGCCCCAGTTCCGCGCCGCTTTCGCCTACTACAACTCCATGCTCATTCAAGCGTCAGTCACCTGGGAAGACGATTATGAAGCAGACCTGTTCATCTATGCACAACGGGAGCAGGTCGAGCAATGACCCGCATTGCAGTGATCGGGCCTCAATTACTGCATCCCAGGCAGCCCAACGATTACAAATTCGGGGGCCCGCTCACTTTCCGGAGACCGGATATTAGTCCCCTCGTAGCTGAAATTTACGGCGCGGCCATCCGGTCGGCCCGCGAATTCGACGTCGAATTATCGTTGCCCATCGCCCAGGAGCGCGATCCTCGCGCAGCCTGGATTAACGCAGCTCAACGCCTCGCCAACGCCAACGGGGTGGTTGCGATATTCGTTGGGCGTAGCCAAGCGATACCCACAGAGGCATCCCTAGCGCAACAGATGGGACTGCCGTTGGTCATCGCTGCTGTGGACAAATACTTCACCGGCCCGTTTGAGCAACAAGGCGTCCCAATAATCGACGCTCAGTTCGGGGCGAGCGGGGTCGCACGAGCGATCGAGATACTGCTGGGGCGCGGGACGCTCCCTGGGGCACCTGCCTACTAGGCCATCGCCCGTTTATCTGGTTCAGGCCCCCGAAACCCGGCCAGCAACTAAGCAGCCGCGATAACCAAGTGCCATCGGACGACCGAGCAGAAAGGGTGCACCGATAGCTCAGCGGACGATTGACGCCACGGCCTGGGCTTCAAGATCACTTGCCGTCACAATCACCGTCGGAGCGCCGACCACAAGAAATAGTCAATTTCGCGGTACTTCCGGGAGCCGTGCGGCTGCGCTTCACTACCACCAGCGACGCCGCGGCGTTGGGATCTCGCGGACTGGCAGCTCCCACGGTGCCAGAGGACGATCAACGACGGGCCGGACCGATTCAGGAGTTACGGGCTCGTCGTTGTGTTCGCGCTCGTAGATGTCGGCATGAATCGTGTCCCCATAGTGTTTGAGCCTGTCGATCAACTTGGCCAGGAGGATGTCGAGTCGCCTAACCTCGGCTTCTGCCGCAGTTAGACGTTCATAGAACGTTACCGATCGGTGGCCGCACCAATGCCGCAGCAGCTCGTGATAGGGCCGCACACGTTTCCGGTACCACCTTTACTCCCACTCGGGCGTTGACGTCCGCTCGTCACCGTCCAAGCCCCTGTATTCGCGGCCGCGCTTACAGTGCTCCCGTGCCTCGGCCTCACTCGCCATAACCTTGTCCAGCACTGGAACTGGGTTGGCACGGCAAGCGTATTCAGCGATCAATAATGTTCCGTCGGCGCACAGTTCGGTGACACCGTCATGTTCAAACCAGTCGACCCGCTCAAGGACACCAACGAGCGGCCGCCGAATGATCTCCTCCAGCGCTGCCCTATCCCGCACTGTTGCCCCATTTTTGACGAGCGAGTCATAATATGTCGCAACGTGTTCCGGGATCAGGACTGAGAATACCTCTTCGACCGCCCACTCCTCGGTTTCATCGAGGGAAGCCTCACCGAGGCGTTGCCAGTTGGCCATAAGTTCGTCGTATGCGGAAACCTCGCTCCATGGCCGGGGCAGTCGGGCAGCCGGAACGTTCTCGCGCATACCGACTTTGCTCCCGTCGAGGAACTCGATGTCTACACGAGTGGTCTGTTTCCGCTTCTCAATGCCCACAATCTTGACGCGTTCAGAACGGCTGTAAGTTCTTGCCCGATAGATCCACTCGTCACCGACGTTCATACACTCGTTCTTCTCCGCCTTATCGGACGCCTCCCCCTAGCGACCGCAACTCGGCTAATCGAGTCGCCGTCGAGATTCGCGGCGAGAGGCCATCGCGCCATTTTCACGTGGAGAGCTCTCCACGAAATGCCTTGGCTAGAATCGCCTGCTTGCATTGCCCGACGCGATGTTCGGCAGCATCAATCCGCTGACTGAGTTCATTCGCGGCATCAAGGAGGGCTTCGGCTTTTATTACGATTTCTCGTTGCTCTTCGAGAGGAGGTAACGCGATGGGGGTTGCACGGAGCTGATCGAAGCTGAGATGGGGCCGCCCTTCACCATAAATGCAATCGGCAAAATAATGTTGGCCATGCTGGAGCGAGCTGAACCAAAGGTTCAGATAAGCAGAACATTCGGGAACGGCAGGTCGTGCCAACGCAACGCTCTGGCAGACGAAGTGCTCCGGGCGGTCATCGACCACGGTTCCTACGTCACCTGTGTTAGCTCCAACGATCGTGATGAGCAAATCACCTTTCTGGATCTGGGATCGATTGCGACTCGGATCGTCGGGCGGAGGATCGACCAGCTGCCGGAAGGACCAGTCGAGGGCCCCCGGTCGAACATTTTGCGCCATCACGAAGGTTCCGCGCCCCCGTCCGTAGTACTTAGACCAGTCCCGGGAGCCGCTAGTGATTCTCGTTGTGATCGCATCGAGGCTCACGAGCCTCCATGAAGGCGGTATCTCAGCGCTGTTATCGATGTCTGCTGGAAGGACTGCAGCCTTGCGGCACACTTCCCCACGTCGTCGCGTCGCTTCCGCCACTAAAGATTCGGCAACCGGCCCACCGCCGTGCTGTACCTCGCGCCAGTCAGCGGTTAGGCGGCCAGAGCAGGCCGCGACCAGGATGGCGTGACGGAACCGCGCCATTGCGCGGCGAGCAGAGTTGGCATGGCTTGCCGCGTCTTCGCGCCTAACATCGAGTCGCTCGACGGATTCTGCGATTGCGAGCTGCTCTTCGATGTCGGGAACGGTCAGCCGCAACGTACCGAGGTTTTTGCGCGAGATCCGTTGACGCGTGGTTCCGCGGACGAACTCCTGCATTGATTCTCGAAACCCGGGCGCGTTAATGGCTTTGACTAGCCACTCGGGTCGTACTCTCTTCGGATTAGGCCGAAGGATGCAAACATCGACGGCAGTTACAGCAGGTTGTCCTACACCAGGGAAGATGCACGCACGGCCCAGTGGCTCCGGCATCCGAGCCACGAGGACATCACCGGGTTCGAGGAACGTGCAGCGGAGCTCCTTGGCCTTGCTACGTGTCAGGAAGCGAGACGACCGGTCGCGAAACACGCCGTCACCGATGTCAGCGAGTTGAATTAACCGAACATCGCCATGCGGATCTTGGTCCGCCGATTCTACCCAGTCGCCGTCAACGAACACACCATCGCTCAATAGCTGGGACAGTGTGACGTCCTGGGATGGAGAACTTGCGGCCGTCACAGGCCGCCTCCATTGCCGTTGCCTTCAATGCCGTTGCCTTCAAGGAGATGCTGGATGTTGGCAAGGCCATCTAGAGCGAGCCGGAGCTCCTCCATCGCCTCGGTGATCAGTTCCTCCGGCTCGGGGAACTCATCGGGATCATCGAGTTCCTCGTCGCGGATCCACTTGAAAGCATCGAGCTTATAATACTTTTCCTTGATCTCGTCGAGAGAGAAGCAGCGCCAGCGCCCTTCAGCCGAGTCAGCTTCTGAGCGCGTGCGACGTCCGTTGGGGTCCTCGCCGTAACACTTCTCAAATTCGCCGAAATGCTTGGCGGTTAACGGCCGACTCTTTTTGGTTATCTTTGGGACGTTGGCCCGAGCGTCGTAGATCCATGTTCGCTCAGTCGGGGAGCCCTTGGTGAAGAAGATGACGTAAGTCTTGGTTCCTGCGGTGTAAGGACTGAAAGTGCCGCGCGGACAACGCAGCACGGTATGGACGTCGCAATCCTCCATGAGAACCTGGAACACTTCACCGGCCTGCTCAGCGAAGAGCACGTTGTCGGGAACCACGACGGCCGCTCGTCCACCGTGCTTGAGGATCGTGAGGACGTGCTGGATGAAGTTGAGCTGCTTATTGCGGGTCTGGATGACGAAGTCTTCGCGGTCTGGTGCCTGACTGCCACCCTTGGTACCAAACGGCGGATTCGTCAGCACGATGTCGTAGCGATGACTGCTAGGAACTTCGTAGATGGAGTCGGTGAGCGAGATGTGCGGTTCGACCTGGTGCAGGTAAAGATTCATCAGTGCCAGTCGGCGCGGTCGAGGCACGAAATCCTGACCGAAGTAGGTGCTGGTTCGGACGCGGCGAGCAGTCTCACGGTCAAGAGCACCGCCAACGGTTTGGTCCTTGAGCCACTCGTAGGCGGCAACCAAAAATCCGCCAGTGCCACAGGCGGGGTCGTCGATGGTGAAATCTTTGCTAGCCCGTGGATCAGGCTTGATGCAGCGCACCATGCTCTGAATAAGCAGTCGCGGCGTGAAGTACTGGCCTGCGCCCTTTTTGCTTTCGCTGGCGGCCTTTTCGAGAAGCCCCTCGAACACCGCCGCCTTGATGTCGGTGTCGATCGAGGTCCACTCAGTCTCGTCGATCAGGCCGATCAGCTTGGCTAGGTTGACTGGGTTGGCGAACCGGCTCTGCGACCCGCTGAAAATGTCGCCAAGGATGCCCCGCTCTTTACCCAAGATGCGGAGAGCCTCGACGTAGACGTCCAGTAAGTCCGTACCGCTCTGCCTGCGCAAATACGGCCAGTTGGTCTGAGCTGGTAAATCGATGCCACGCTCGTCAGCCATCTTGATAAACAGCAGATACGTCAGCTGTTCGATGTAGTCGCCGTAGTCAATCCCGTCATGCCGTAGGACGTGGCAAAACCCCCAAAGTCTTCCTACAACATCGGTCATGCGGCGACGAGCTCCTCATTCAATTGGTCGAGCAGCTCAGCGAGCTGCCCGTCGAAGGTTCGGTTGGCACGGCCCCACCCCCCGCGATCGGCGAGCACAGGTATGTCCGCGAAATCTTCCCGTTCTATCGAAAGGTTCTGTACGAGGTGGTGCCGGATGTGTTCCATCCACTTTGCCTGCTCATCGGTCAGCTTTCGATTGGCTGTAACGCGCGCGAATGCGACGTCAACCCGCTCTTCGGCGGTTAGCAGTGGTGCCGTTTCCATGGCGGCTCTTTTGACCATCGATATGATGTCGACAAGTGCCTTGTGGTGTGCGGTCTGGAACGCTCGTTGCAAGTTAGCCTCAGTGAAGTGTTCCGGTGCTAGAGCGAGCTTTTCGCGTAACTCACGCAACGCATCGGCGCCCCAGTCCTGGGGACGCGATAGCAAGATTCCAACAGCTCGGATCTCCTCCGAGTGCTCCTCGATGAATTGTTGGAACAGCTGTAGGTAGTCTTCAGGCCGGTATTCCTTGCCGATACCCGCCTTAATGAGCCATTCCGACCCAACGCGGTCACTTACACCTGGAGCCACGATGAAGGTGCGCTCGGCGCGGGGGTAATCAGTGAGGAGCCTGAGGAAGTCCTCATCGCGGAGGATCTTCAACGTACTACCGAAGTCGCCGCGCAGCTTGGCGGGCAGCTCCTCAGCCAAGCGGCCAATGTCGCCATCCGCAATGAAACGGGCGAACAAGTCCCGGGCGTCACCGCTCATGTTCTTGTCGATGCGCTGCAGTCGCTTGACCAACCTTCGGGTGTTGTAATCGCGATCTCGGTTCTGCCAGATCTCCTCGATGATCTGGCGGATCGGTTTGCCGTCACCCTCGGGCGGCTCGACGGTCATCCCAGTCGTCTTGCGGAAATATTCAATCAGGGTGCCGTCAAAGCAGTCGAACACAACGAAGTTCGTTTTGGGCGGCAGTAGGTCGGTCGAGCGGCGCGTGCCACGGCCTAGCATCTGCTCGAACAGGATGCGGGACTTAACCGGTCGCAGGAATACCAGAAACTCAAGGTCCGGAATATCAACTCCCGTAGTGAGAAGATCCACGGTGACAACAATTTTCGGATTCGGCCGGTTACGAAATTCGCGGATCTTCTGCAATGGGCGGTCTACACGGCCGGTAATCTTTGCAACCAACGCCTCACCGCGGCCAAAGATGTCGCGCCCGAGAGCTACGAGCTGGTCGGCGTGGGACGTGTGGGGCAGGTCGTTGGCTGCGAAGACGAGTGTCTTTGGGAATCGGCCCGTTTCGGCTTCATGCGCTTCGGCGTAGCGCCTGATCTCCTCCAGAATTTTACGGTTCGAGTCGGGGGCGGTGATGCTGCGCTCCACCTGCGAAGCATCGAAGGCTCGCTCGTCTTCCAAGAGATCTAGCTGTCGTACTCCGGTATCCGGGTCCACTTGGTCAACCTGCTCCCCCTCGTTGAGGAATAGGCCGTTCATCCGTACGTCGCTGTAGATCCGGACCACGTCGTAATCAACCAGGTAGCCCTCGCGGACAGCTCGTTCGTAGTCATACCGATAAACAAGATGTTCGAAGTAGGCCATCGTATGCGCCGCCGGTGTGGCGGTCAGGCCGATCTTGACGGCATCGAACCAGTCAAGCGTATTGCGCCAGACTGAAAACTCCTTAGCTGAATAACCGCGGTGGCACTCGTCGGCGACGATCAGGTCGAAAGAGTGAATTGGGATGTTGAGCGCGTCGGCATCCTCATCGCCACCGTCAACTTCGCCGAAGCGAATTCCGGCCTCGCGTCCGAAGAGGTTAATGCTCATGCGCTGGATGGTCGACACGTAGACGAATGCGTCCCCGAGCTTCGGATCAGTGAGTAGCGAGTTCGGCATGACGCTCGGGTCAAACTTTTCGTCCTTGCCGAAGTCGTTCTGCTGGAAGTGTTGAGAGTAAACCGGATAGATCTTGTCGAACTTCAGTCCTGGCTCGGCCTCGAAGCTGGCGAACGCGCGAACCGTCTGAGCGGCCAGCGCGCGGCGGTCGACGAGGAACAGCACCCGTCGTGCCACACCGGACTTCATCAGCCGGTAGATCTCGTTGACGGTCATTAAGGTCTTGCCGGTGCCTGTCGCCATCGTCACCAGCATCTTGCGGTGCCGATCGGCGATCGCCTGTTCGATGGCCGTGTTCGCCTCGACCTGGTAGGGACGAATCCCCTCGCGCACCGGGATCCTCCGCAACGCCGACATCTCAGCGTCGACATCTCGCTTCACGAGCTCCCGCAAAGCTTCGGGGGTGTGAAACCCTGACACTATTCGCGAGCGATTCAGCGGCTCCCGGACATCGTGAAACCAAATTTCCTCGCCGTTGGTCGAGTAGAGGAACGGCACTCCGAATTTTCCCTGATACCGCACATCGCTTGGGATGGCCCGGGCATAACGCTCCGCCTGGGGCAGTACCCCCTGCGGACCACTCGCGACCTTCTTAGCCTCCACGACACCAACAAGACGCCCCCGTCCGGTGAGAACGTAGTCGGCGGGACCTAATTCAGTAGGCCACTCCTCTACCGCCTTCTCCGCTGAGATGGTGTTAAGCATCGAAGAGTCGAAGGGCGTGACGGTCCATCCCGCTGCGGTTAGCCTCGGATCAATACGTTGCTTCCGAGTATTTGACTCAGTCTCCATCTGTTGCCTTGGAGTGCAGCAAGGTCACCTTCATTGCTAATAGTCGTCGTCGATTAGATGGCGCAGGAACACACGTACGCAGCAAAAGTCTCGAGAAGGAAGCAGGTGTGGTCGGCCACGAATGCGAGCCTAAATGAAGCAGACTACCGCTCGGAGTGGATTGCTGAGCCTTCGCGCGAAGGATGTTCGCACAACCCGATCGCATAGAAGTGAGATGGAGGGCACAGTCCTAGCAAGCTCCTCAGGTGACCAGCTTGGTCTTTGGAGCCGGAGCGGAACCGAGTGGGGGTCGCGAACCCCAAAACCCGTACATGATCGGGCACCCACATAACGAGCCGGTCAATCAGGCGGCGGCGGGGGTATACCCCCGTGGGGGTGCAGCGGGCGCGTGCCGGACGCGGCGGGCGCTGCCTGGAACAGTGGTGTCCGACGAACTGGCACTCCGCACGGCGCCAGCTAGTGAGGCGGACTGAGGATGCTGCGGCTCCGACACACCATCTACTCGCTTGCCGAGTGTCCTCTGTATCCCCATCATCTGAGGTGGCATGGTCATCTGAGCTGGCCACGGCCCCACCCCCACAAGCGCCATTCAACAACATCTGCAGATGTGTTGGCTTCGTACGCGACTTGCCGCGCAAGTTCGATGTACCGCTCGTAATCAGCGACCGATTCCCTCTGCCAAGGTTCTTCCGTCAGCGTGTTGAGAGCTTCAATGACGTCGTCGTCCATGATCAGGGGTTGAGGCATCAACCTGTGCGATTTGGCATCCCATCCGGCGAAGTACAGAAACTTGGTAAAAAAGGATGAGGCTAGGTAAGGAAGATTCAGTCGCCCCTTTGGCCCCAACATCGCCTTGTATGCGCTGAGCGCGCCCTCGCCTCGAACGAGCGCCAAGGCCTTTTTGAGCCGTTCAGGGGCTTCACTGTTTGAGAGCGGCCTAAACGCACGGTATGTGATCGCGCCGGGTTTCGCTCCCCACACAGCTGCCGCGGCGTGAAGTTGTGCTGCCGCCCAATCATCGTTTGGGTTGAGGACAGCGCGCTCGGCGGTGGTGAACACTAGCCTCCGGTCAATCCTGATGCGCCCGTGACTAATTGGTAAAGCGTCGAATTCCTGAGGCCATAAGCGGCTATCAGGCAGTGCGTTCTTGATGATCGACGGGTCGCGAGTGAATCCCTGATCGAGTAGCTCTTCACGGTCGGGCGGCCCATCATCGCCGAATAGCACGGCGGCTAGTTCGGTCGCCGTCATCGCAGCCTGAATCCGTGCGCTGCCGCGCGGAAATCTTGCATGGTCAACTCCTTCCAGTGTGGGGCCACCCAATGTCGGCTCGTATTGTGCGTCGGTGGGTCGACAAGCGGGCTGTAATCGAGAAGATAATCGTGGCCGGAGCCAGAGGACCTTCGCTGACTGGCTGCAACACCACGGCTCGTAGCCGTCAAGCCGCCCGACAGCACGCTGCTTCTCGACGCAATCTCAGATCTAATGATTTGAGACAGGATGGCTGAGGTTGACTGCCGCTTATAAACTGCCAGCCCGCCATGTCTCAAAATATGCCTCAAAAGCGCCATCTCAAATTTACACGTTATGAGACTTATGAGACACTTATTGCATGGCAACGATCACCGCTCCCGCCGCGACCGGAACCCAACTCGGCTACGCCCGAGTCAGTACGGGTCATCAGTCGCTCGACCAACAAGTCGATGCATTAATCGCAGCGGGTGTCGACGCCAGCCGGGTCTACTCAGACAAACTCTCGGGAACCTCGACGCGTGAGCATCGACCCGGTCTAGCTGCGCTCCTGGACTACGCCCGCGAAGGTGATGCCATTGTCGTAGTCGGCATAGACCGCTTGGGCCGCAACGCGGCTGAGGTTATGACGACTATTCGCGAACTCGGCGAGCGCGGAATCGTTCTCCGGTCCCTCCGTGAAGGCATCGACACCTCGAACGCTACAGGCCGGATGGTGGCAGGAGTGCTGGCGAGCTTGGCCGAGTTAGAACTTGAGTTAGGTCGCGAACGCCGTGCGGCGGCCCGTGAGGCGCGGCGGGCGCGTGGCCAAAACATCGGACGGCCCAGGGCGCTCGACGACAAGAAATCCGCCCTAGCCCAACGCATGCACGCCAGCGGCGAATCAGCAGGAACGATTGCAGCGACAATGGGGGTTAGCAGGGCGACCATCTACCGCGTGCTCGCAGGCTAGGTCACCAAGGAGCGCTGATTACAGCCCATACCTCAGATCTCGACGCAGCAACCGCGAGACGACAACTTCTGGAACTGCCTTCGAGTCGAGTGACTTAACAGCGCCTGCGGGATCTAATCCAGTCGAGTCCGTCACGCTTCGAGAAGTAATTGCATCGACCGATTTTCGTGGGAACAATTTCACGTCGCATTACGGCGTACTTGATAGAGCGCCGGGTCACCGGAACTTCTTCGTCGTAGCGTAGGTACTCGAACAACCGTTGCTCTGTGAGGTTGGGCTTGTCGAGGTCGCATAGATACCCCATGCCCCAGACTGTATCTGGTCAACGAGCCCCTTCCCGGCCCTCTAGATTTGCATAATCGAGTGCCCAGTCGTGCGGCACATGATCAGCTAGATCGAACCCAACTGACGCATGAGTTCTTCCCCTTCGTAGCTAGCCTTTGTCGGGACGAAGTCCACAAAAGACCGCTCTCCCCTTAGAAGGCAGCGCCTCCCATGGCGCTGCCGACTGTTGCGAGCCCCTCTCATGGGGGCTCGCTTCCGGTTCGTGTTCGCTGAGAAGATGTACCTGTCTTCGATAGAGAACAGGGGCCGGGGTCGTCGGGACGCTTTCGGAGTCCCTTCTCCCCCCTCAGGAGAAGACCGAGCCCGCCAGGGCGAGGCCTTTGACCTCTACCGGTTGCGAGCCCCCTCCGACTGGGGCTCGCCCCAGGATCGCGTTCGCGATCCCGAATGGGTTATGAGCCGCTTCTGGCGGCTCTTTGTCGGGATCGCTATATGAGCGATCCCTCTAGGGAAAGACCGAGCCAATCGCGAGGTCTACGACCTCTCCGAAATAGGAGACCGAGCCCGAAGCGAGGTTTCCGACCTCTTCTGGTCGGGTCGGGGCTCTTCCGGCCCCGCCCTCCGAGAGAAGGACCGAGCCACCAGGCGAGGGCCTTCCGGTGTGGGGCCTCCAGGCCCTCTTGGAGTTGGAGAGCGCCCGCCCAGGCGCTCGATCTATCGGTCCTCGGTCGGTCGGTCGATTCACTCCCTCCTCCGTCGTCCCTTGGTCTCTTTCTCTCCCCGCATCTGCCGATACGGGTCGAGTGGGGGTAAGAACCGACCGATAGGGAGGTTCTATAGGGGGCTACCACTACCACCTTGACCAGCAGAAACATGGCTAAGTGGTAGTAGCACACTACCACCCCTGACCTGCAGTTACCTTTTCAGCGACCATACGGTGCTACCACCTTTTGAGGCCCGGCTGAGCATCTTGGACAACGGTCCTTTGAGCAAGTGTTGGCGCCGGGTGGAAGCCTTAATCCCGGGAAACTCTCTCGCGATCCGATCCGCTACTTGGTTCATGCTTACGCCCTGGCATTTGTCGACCACCCAGTGGGCAATCTCTGCGTTGTCGTCGAGCCGATCGGGTGACCTGTTCGACTTCGGCGTGGGTTGGACCTCTGCCAGCTTGTACTCAACGGCGGCCCCGCGAGCGGTGCCGTGGACGACTACATCGGGAAAGCGACCGAAGTTACCTTCACGGGTGAGTGTCCGACGCTCCCCGCTACCGGTTATGTGAATACCGTGCCGCCGCCAAGCTTTGTAAGCGGTCGGCCCCATCGGGTCTCTGCGACCACTTTTGTCGCTGTGGTGAATGACCACGACCGGAGTGCCTTCCGCGATGATCAGCCCCAGTGGCCGAAGGATCGCATTTGGATCCGCTTCATTGATCGTTCCCTCCTCGATTGCACCGGTGATGTTGTCGAACACCAGCAGGGGGCACTCCATGGATGTGGCTAGCTCCTCGATTGCTCCCCATCGCTCTGGCGAAAATCTGATGATCTCCCAGTTATCTACGCCAAGTTCGACGGCCTTCTTGGCCCACTGGATCTCATCGGACGGATCCGTTACCACGATTGCCACAGGACCGGTCCTGGAGGTCGAAACCTCTGCGCCAAGCCACGCATCGCGTCGTGATACCGCTGCCGCCATGCTGGCTACTAGGGAGGATTTTCCGCACTCTGGTTGGCCGGTGACCATAGTGGCCGACGAGACTAGCCACTCATCGATGAGCCAGTCCGGCCCTGCCGACTCAAGTACTTCCCTGATCGTTCTTGCACCTGCGCGGAAGCGGAGATAGCTCATCTCCCCCTCAGGGGTCAGGTAGCCATCGTCATCGATGTAGCGGTTCAATGTGTCCGTCCTGTCGTGTCGATCCACTCGATTCAATCAAGAGGCCAACTGCCTTTCAGCAACTCGGATTCGCGGTGAGGATGTTCTCTCGAGTCGTCAAGTGAGCGGTCCCGCGCAAAGGTTATGCCTTAAACGTCATTGGCCGTCATGTCGTCGGAACCCAACCCTCCGCCGTCCACCTCGCTCCGCCACCGTGGGCCAGCGCATCCCTGATCTGCTGCTGCTCCTCGGTAAGAACCGGCTCGGGCCAGCCGTTCGGGACCTGGATCTCTTTGAACAACACCTTCGTCTGGCCGGTCGATCCGGGCGGCAGACAGTGCAAAACGAATCGGATCTTCGAGTCCCGTAGAACCTGTCTGCGGTCAGTCTCAGGGTCGCTCCACAGCTCCCGGTACGTCCTCCCGGTGCCGATTGGCTCCCAACGAGCCGGGATGACAGTCTCGGCGGTCAGTTCCTTCTTACGGGTGACCAGCGCGGTCAACCGGGACCTGTAAAGGTCCTCGTCATCCACCAGACCGTTATCCGACTCCCAACGCAGCCGTTCAAGGGATTGCTCTGACTGCGCCAGTTCTACGCTGCGATCCTCCCCTGGAATGAACACAAGCTTGGTCATCTCGCGGTCGCCGTAAGCTTCCAGGAACTGGTCTTCGAGCACTGCTTCGACTTCGTCGAGCCGTATCGCACCACGGCAGCCGTCCAGCGAACCGCCTCCACAACGGACGTAGGTGTGCAGCTTCCCGCTGGACGATCTCCTTCGGTGCAGGGCCAGCGCGCGTCCACATACGCAGTACCCGATACCCGCAAGAGGATTCGGCGTCATCTGGCGTGCTTTACCGCTAGCGGTGCGGTCTCCGAGAGCCGCTTGTATGCGTCTCCAATCCTCGTCGGAGAACGTTGGTTCGGCCATCCGTATGGGCTGACCCTCGGTATCGAGGACCAGCTTCTCCCCCGTCCGTAACTTTCGGTCGGGGTTGACTTCGGTGGGGGCAGGCTCGAAGACCGCCATCACCCGAAATCCCTGTGTCCGCTGCGACATTAACGTCCGCTTGAGCGTGGTGACAGACCACCGCTTCCCACCGCCTCGGGCCTTCGAGACGTTCGAGAACCTACCCTGCTCATTCAGCCACCTGACAATGCTGGTCAACGACTCGTGCTCGTCTACGAGCTTGGCCTTAATCTCGTGCAGGAGTTTGTACCCTTCGGGGTCGCGCTCTAGCGCCTTCCCCTTGCCGCTGGGATGCGGAGCGGTCCGATAGCCCAGCGGTGGTACGCCGTGGCTCACCCGGTCGGTCATCCGCAGATAGTCGAGCCGGTCCGTCGCTCGTGTCTTGAACCGTGACAGCTCTATCGCCGCGAAGAACGACCCTACGTAGATGAAGAACTCGGACATCATCTGGTCCAGCGAGTCCTTCTTCGGGTGCAGGTAATCCAGAACCACACCATCCCCGGCGAACGCCAGAATCTTGCGGTTGGCTTTCGTCCACTTGGCGAACTCGACACAGTCATTAGTCGAGCGAAACGCTCGGTCAATCTTTGAGAACACCAGTACGTCCCATTCGTGCAAACGCTCCGGGGCAAGCCACTTGCCCAGGTCTGGACGCTCGAACGGCGTCGTCTTCCCGGCAGAGATTCCCAAGTCCTCGAATCGCCCAACGATGGTATAGCCGTGGGCCTGCGCCCACCGCTCCCCCTCTTCCGTCTGCGCCAGGTGGGATACCTTGCGGGTGTTGTCTTTGTCGTCGTCCAGGTGGGAGACGCGGGCGCCGACGACAGCGCGGAGCGGCTTTGGCATGTTGTCTAAAGTACAGCCCAGTACAACGTGAAGGCGACCGGTCACGTCGCTAAACTGCGGCGCGACCTTTCGGTGTAGCCGCGCAGGACCGACCGAACGCGTCAGTCACCGATGACGGCTGCCTGGTGGTATTCGGTGATTGGCCGGGCTATTCCTTGTTCGTCGCAAACCCGCTGCAGCTTCTCCAGCGTCTCGTCGATCCCCGGTCCGAGCCGTCCGCCGGGTGTGAAAGTGGCCGGAAGGTGCTGCATGCCCTGGATTACGCCGATCGTCGGATAGTGCACGGTGCCCTCGGGGTCGCAGCGGTAGTCGGGCATCCGCTCGAGCACCGCCATCAGCATCGACTTGAACACCACACGCGCGACGTTGGAGCCGATACAGCGGTGGATGCCGAGCCCGAAGCTGAAGTGCCGGTTGTTCTTTCGGCCTAGGTCGAGTCGATTCGGATCGGGGAACACCGCGGGGTCGCGGTTCGCCATGGCCCACGACAGCCACAGGCGATCGCCCTCCCTGAACTGGGTGCCCGCAATTTCGAGGTCGGCGGCGATCGTGCGCCCGTCGCCGGGAGCAGGCGTGAAGTAACGCAGAAATTCCTCGGTCGCCGAATCGAGCAGCGTTTCCGATTCGCGCGTCAGCAGTTCACGCTGCTCCGGGTTTTCGGCCAGCCATTCGAGCGCGTGCGCGGTCAGCGCGGTCGTCGTGTCGAAACCTCCGCCGATGATCAGGCCGAGCATTCCGAGCAGTTCGGCGTCGGGCGCGGGTTCGCCATCAATCTTCAACCTTGCCAATGCGTCGACTATGCCGGGGCGCGGGTTCTGCCGAATCTCGAGAAGGTGGTTGAACAGGTCCATCCCCATCGCCAACGTCTGCTCCAAAACCCTTGGGGCGTCTGGGGAATCGGCCGGGGTATAAACACCGGCGTGGGCCGGCTCGCAATAGAGCTGCCACTTCTTCAACGGAACGCCCATCATCGCCAGAGTCAGGACGGCGGGCACGACGTTCGCGAGGTCGTCGACGAAGTCGATCCGCCCGACTTCGATCTTCTCGTCGATGCTTGCCCGCACGATCTCGTCGACAAATGGCTTCCAGCGCTTGACGGCTGCCGGCGACAGGTAGGGGTTGAGAATGCTGCGGTAGGCGGAGTGCTCGGGTTCGTCCATCTCGAGCATGCCGCCACGGACTCCGGTGCCCTGCGGCAACGTGGGGATCGTGATGCCCTTATAACCGGTGCCTTCACCGGTGACGTCGTGGTCGTTGGATACGTGCGGACATCGAGCGAGCTCAAAGACTTCCCGGTTGCCCGCGGCCACCCAGTGCCCGTTGTAGGTGTCGGTCCACGCCACCGGGCACCTGGCGTGCATTTCCTCGGTGATCGCGGTGAACCGCTCGCGGTACTCCGGGGTGTGGCGATCAAAGTGGTAGCGGTTGGTCCTGCCGGCCTCAGCTGCCTTGCCGGTGAGGGTGTTCTCCGTGCTCACAGTGGCGTCTCCCGCTGACGAGTGGATGCGCGTAAAAGCAGTATGCGGCGAGACGACCGGTCTACATAGGCAATCTGGGGGTCGAGTTTCGCTCCAGCCCAGGTTTGCCGGCCAGCCGCAGTGCTTCGGCGGTGGCGCGCGTTCGGGCACGCCCTGATGCAGGCCCTCGTTGGTGAGACTCGCGTGAGGCGACCGGCCACGTCGCCAAGCTGCGCCGCGACCCGTCGGTCTGACCGGTCACTGCGGCCCGGGACTGCCAATCACGTCGCGGTATGGTTCCTCGCCCGAGGGCCCGAACACGGATCCCGACCTTTTCAGGCGGCGCTCGAACACCCGCTGCAGCGGGGTGGCGACGAACGTGGTGATGATCGTCATGAGCGCCAGGATGGTGTAGGTCTTGCCGGTGATCAGTCCCGCCGTCAATCCGATGTTGATCAGAATCAGCTCCATCAGGCCGCGCGCGTTCGCGAGCGCGCCCATCGCGCCGGATTCGTTCCAGCTCATGCCCTGCCAACGCGCGGTCAGTCCGATGGCCGCGAACTTCGCGGCGAACGAGACCACGAGCACGGCGATCGCCATGACGAGCGTCGGTCCGTCGAGGATCAGGCTGAGCTGAGTATTCAGTCCCGAGTAGATGAAGAACGCCGGAACCAACAGGTATGCCACCAGCGGCTCGAACCGATCTCGGAGCGCATCGAGCAGGGCGCCGCGGGGCATCACGGCACCGGCCACGAAAGCGCCGAAAACGGAATAGATTCCGACCAGGTCGGTGAACCAGCTCGCGGTCAGCACCACCAGAAGGACCATGGACAGATGCGCGATCGGCACTCCGCCGGTGCGCTCGACGGCGGAGCCGCGCGGCGTCCACGTTTCCAATCTGGCGAGCAGCGGGCGACCGATGACGACCATGAACAGCAGGTAGGCGAACCCGCCGCCGATGGCCAGCACCGCACCGGACACACTTCCCTTCGCCGTGGCCACCAGTGTGGCCAACAGGATCCACGAGCATGCGTCGTCAATGGCGGCGCATGACAACGACATCGTGCCCAGTCGGGTGTTGAGTAATCCGGAGTCGTAGACAATCCACGCCAACATGGGAAATGCCGTAATGGCTACGGCGGAGGCGACGAACAGGCCACCTTGCCAGTGCGCGACCTTGCCGGTGAAATAGCCGCCGAGGCTGACCATCAACCATCCGGTGATACCCCCGAGGATCAGGGGAATACCGATCCCGGCGGCCGACGTGGCACCGGCCTGCCGCAGATGTGCGCCCAGGATGTCCAGCTTCAACGACGCGCCCACCAGAAACATGTAGAGCACCAGCCCGAGTTGGCCGACGACGTAGATCGCCGTGAGGTTCGGATGGGTGAAACTCTCGGCGCCGATCGTCAGCTTCGTGGGGAACAGCCACCGCTGCCCCGCCGGCCATATCCACCCCAGAACCGAAGGGCCGAGCACGAATCCGGCCACCATGATCGCGACCACCTGCACCTGACCCAACCGGCGAAACAACGGCCAGAGCAGGCGATAGGTGAGCAGGATGAACGCGACCTGAAGGAAGAAGTGCGACGTGATGGCGAGCAGGGAAGGCATCGTGGCTTCCTACTTCGTGTCCGACCAACGAAAAACCGTGAGGCAGGCGATCAATCCACCGATGCTCCACGCCGTCAGGATCAAAAACGTCTGCCAGTGTTCCCAGCTGCCGGCCGGTTCGAACGCGGCCATGTCCGGCGGCAGCAGCACCGACCGGAACCCCTGGGCCATCCACTTGACCGGGAACACCGAGCCGAGGGTCAACATCCACGTAGGCAACGCGACGAGCGGAACGTATGTGCCCGAAACGAATTGCAGGGCCACCCCCGGTCCGTTGGTGATGACCGCGGCCGACACCGCGTTACTCGCCAAGTTGCTGACGAAGATGCCCAGCAATGAGCAGCTGACGATGCCCAGGATGAACACCCAGGCCAGGATGAACCATCCGAATCCCGTTGTCGGCAAATGCAGTTTGAAGACAAACACGCCCGCCGACAAGAGAACAACCGCCTCGGCGAGGCTGGCGACGGCAACCAGGGCGATCTTTCCGATGAAGTACGACGACGCGGCTGTCGGCGTCCCGCGCAGCCGTCGCAGCGCGCCGCTTTCGCGGTCGGCGGCGATGCTGATACCCAGGTTGATGAATGACGTCGAGAGAATCCCGTAAGCCAGGATGCTCGCCGCGATCACGGCGCCGGTGCTGGTCTCGCTATTCGGCAGTTTCGCCGAAAAGATCGAACCCAGCAGAATGCCGATCACCGCAGGCATCGAAAACGTGAGCACCACCTGTTCCGGCCGGCGGTAGAACATCTTCAGCTCGGGCACCACTCGCGACAACCCGATCCGCAACGGGGACGGGAGCGCCGGCTCCACGTCGGCGGCTTCGATGGGCGGCGGTGCGGCTGAGGCGCTTTCGCCGCGATGCACGCCCATCATGTGTGGCCGATCAGCTGAAGATACGCGTCTTCGAGTGTCGGGCGGGAGACCGTGAGCTGAGCCAGTTCCGCCCCGTCCCCCGACCGCCGCCGGATCAGCTCGGTGGGGTGATCCGTCTGCTCCACGTGGACCCGGCCTCCCTCTACCCAGCGGACCGTCGCGGCGGAGTTCACGTATTCGGTGAGTCTTGCCGGCGAGTCCACCGCCACCACGCTGCCGCCGGCGAGGACTGCCACCCGGTCGGCCAGCGCGGCGGCTTCGTCCAGGTAGTGGGTGGTCAACAGGATGGTGGTGCCGTCGCGTGCCAACAGCCTGATGAGGTCCCAGAATCGGCGTCTGGCGTCTGGATCGAAGCCTGTCGTCGGCTCGTCCAAGAAGAGCAGTTCGGGCATGCCGATGATGCCGAGAGCGACGTCCAGCCTGCGTCGCTGCCCCCCCGAAAGGCTCTTCACCCTCGTTCCGGAAACAGCGACGAGCCCCACAAGTTCGAGCGTTTCCTCCGGAACACGTGATTTCCCATAGCATTTCGTGAAGATCTGCACGGTCTCCGACACCGTCAGCATGCCGGAGTCGCTGGCCTCCTGCAGCACTATGCCGATCTTGGCGCGCCAGCTCCGCCCCGCCACGCCGGGGTCCTCGCCCAGCACCCGCACGTGCCCGGAATCGCGTTTCCGGTGGCCCTCGAGGATTTCGATGGTCGTCGACTTGCCCGCACCGTTCGGCCCGAGGATCGCGAAAATCTCACCGTCCTCGACGTCGAGGTCCAGGTCCCGCACCGCACGCAGCTGTCCGTAGGCCTTCGACAAACCTCGAACGTGCACCGCGCCGGGTGGATCCGGACTCAAGACTGCGCCCCCCTGCTTTCCCGCTCGCCCACCGGACTTTCCAGATCGGCCAGCACTTCGCGGAGGTCGGCATCGGACGCCTGCTCCAGCAATAGGTCGAGCTCTTCACCTGCGGCGGGTTCCGATCGACGTTCGACGGACGGGGGCGGGTCGCCGCCGGGTTGCAGCTCGCCGAGTATCCGGGCGGCCAGCGAGTTGACGCTGACGCCCCTGAGCAGTTCCAGCACCGGCAGGTCTATCGCGAAGATCGCACCGATTCTGGCCCTGAAATCCATTGCCATCATTGAGTCCAGGCCGAGATCGTCGAGCGCCTCGTCGGGCCCGATTTCGGAAGCGCCAACCTCGAAGACCCCGGAGACGATCTGGCGGACGAGGCGCCCGACCATGTCGAGCCTCTCGCCCTCCGGGCATTGGGCGAGCGTGTCGAGTATGGACGGTGGCGCATCGGTGTCATCCGACGACGCGTCGGCGGTTCCGAGTTCGCAGAACATCGGCGGCAACTGCCCGACGAGTCCGACGCGGCGGGCCAGCGTCCAGTCGGCGCTGATGGCGACGACGTGGGGCGGCGCCTGGTTGATGAGCCGGTCGAGGATCTGGGTTCCGGCCGCGGGCGTGATCAGTTCTATCCCCCGCTGGGCGTAGATCTTTTCCAGCTTGAGTTCTTCGACCATGCCCACCGACCAGGGACCCCACCCGATCGTGAGGGCGGGCAGTCCCTCGGCCTGCCGGTAATGTGCGAAGGCGTCCAGGAAGGCGTTGGCCGCGGCGTAGTTCGCCTGACCGGGCGATGCGATGACAGATCCGGCCGAGCCGAACATGACGAAGAATTCCAACTCCTGGTCCCGGAACGTGTCGTGCAGCACGCGGGTTCCGGCGATCTTGGGTGCCAGCACGTTGCTGAAGGCGGCTTCGTTCATGTTCACCAGAAGTTGATCGTCGACCAAACCGGCGGCGTGGATGATTCCACGAACCGGTCGGCCCCCTTCCCGGAGGTGGTTGCACAACCAGGTCTGCACCTGGTCGGCGTCGGTGATGTCCACATTGGCGGTGCTCACGCACGCACCCAGCTGTTCGATCTGCCGGATCGTGTCAACGGTTGGGTGATGCCTGTGTTCGCGAGGTAGGGATGCCCAGTGGTCCCGCGGCGGGATTCCGCTTCGGCACAGCAAGGTGATGTGCCGCGCGCCCCGTTCGGCAAGGTACGTCGCGACCGTGCGGCCCAGGGCACCCGCACCGCCGGTCACGACGTAGGTGGCGTCAGGGGTGAGCTTAGTGGGGAACGCTTTCGTGAGGCCGGCGCTCGGGCGGAGCCGCGGGACAAACGTGGTGCGGCCGCGGATGGCGATCTGGTCTTCGGGTTCGTCGCCGAGGACGTGCCCGCAGATGCGCGCGGCCGTTTCCAGGCGGTCGCCGCCGTCGATGTCGATGAGTCCGCCCCAGCACTTGACCAGTTCCTGGTGGCCTATCACCCGGCCGAGCCCCCAGATGGCCGCCTGCTCGACGGCAAGCGCTTCGGTTCGAAGCACCGGTTGCGCGTTGGCGGTGACCAGGTAGAGGCGCGGCTGAGCGTTGTCGGTGTCCGCAAGGGCCTTCGCCAGATGCAGGGCCGTGAAAAGGCCTATGCGGTCGTTCGTTTCATCGTCATCCGGGCTAGCGGACCGGCACATGTCGATCGGCCAGCAGTCGATGATGCCGGTGAGGCCGCTTTCCAGGTTGGTTCGGAGCAGCTGATGCAGTTGCTCGGGGCGTCGCGGGTTCAGCGTGTACCCGCCGTCGACCTCTGTCAGGACGTCAACGGCTCGATGCTCGACCGTTCGGACTCGCTGACCGGTGCGGCGCATCGTCTGTGCGAGCGCCGCCCCGGTGCCGGTGGCATCGACGAAGATGAGCCACGACGACCCGTCGGCCGCGGTGGGCTTGTCCCGTTGATCCTGCTGGGCGTGCGCATGGGAGACCCAGTCGATTTCGTAGAGTCCCTTGTCGACCCGCTCGGGCGACATGCGCGTTGCCGCGCTGAGGGATTGCACCACGAAGCCGTTGATGACGACCAGCGGCCGCCCGTCCTGGTCCGAAATCGTGATGTCGCTTTCGATCTCCTCATCGCCGGCCGATACGACGCGCACGTGGACGGTCATGCCGTCTTCCGGCGGGCGGTATACGGCGCATTGCCGGACCCGCACAGGAAGGTAGGGGCTTTGGTTGGTGTCGTGCCCGAACCGTGGTGTGCCGAGCAGTGTTTGAAAGGCACCGTCGATGAGTGCGGGGTGGAAGCGGTACCCGTCGACGTCACCGGCGAGCTTCGCGGGGATCGCGATGCGGGCCGTCGCCCACCCGGATCCGGCGGCGACCCCGGTGACGGTCTGGAACGCGTCGCCGTACGCCAGGCCGACGGCCCGGGTGCGGGCATAGAAGCCTTCGCCGTCGATCGTGGTGACGTCTCCCCCACCATCCGGGACATCCCCGGGGCCGGGCGGGCCGGGCGGGCCGGGCGGCAGCGCGTTGAGTTCTGCGGTCGCCGTTATCGTCCACTTCAGATCCCCGTCGGCTGTTGCGGTGAATGCGGCGAATTCGAGCGCGCCGGTGTCCTGGTTCAGCGTCGTCCTGAGGATGGGGTCGCAGGTGTCTTCGAGGATGAGGGCGCGTCGCAGCGTCAGATTGTCCACCCGGTGGGCGGTTGACCCGTAGGCCTCTTGCCCGGCCGCCAGGGCCATTTCGATGTACACCGCCCCGGGCACCAGCACGCTGCCCTGCACCTGGTGATCGGCGAGGAAGGGGATGCCGGCGGTGCTCAGCTCGACTTCCCAGGTGGGATGCACCGTGCTCACCGGTTGTCCAAGCAGCGGATGCACCGGACTGTAATGCAGGTCCTCCGCGGCCTCCTGGGTCTCGTTCCAATATCTCTTGGACTGCCAGGGGTATGTCGGGAGCTTGAGCAGTCGTGCCTCCCGTGGGGGGTATAGGGCATCCCACTGCACCGGGTGGCCGTGACAGTGCAGTGCGGCAACGCAATTCATCAGGGTGCGGCTGTCGTCATCGCCGCGGCGCTGGGTCGCCACGGTGACCACGTCGGCCTGGTGAGCCACCGCGGTCTCGGCAATGGACGCTGCCAGCACGGGATGCGGCCCCAGCTCGACGAAGTGGGTGTAGCCCTCCTCGACCATCCGGCTGATCGCGGGCTCGAAAAGTACTGTTGTGCGGGTGTTTTGCCACCAGTAGGCGGCACCGGCGGCGTATCTGTCGAGCCGTTCGCCGGTCACGGTGGAATAAAGCGGGATCGTCGCGGCCCGGGACGAGAGCCCCTGCAGCGCGTCGTGCAGGTCGTCGCGGACCATGTCCATGTAATGCGTGTGGTATGGCACCGTCCCGGCGAGGAAGCGGTGGAAAACCCCGAGTTCGTGGAGTTGGCGGGCGATGTCGCTCAGCGCCTCGCTGTCGCCCGCGACGGTAACGGCCGACGGGCTGTTGACGGCGGCGATGGATACCCCTCCGCCGTCCAACGTTTCGTCGCCGAGCGCCTCGATGAGCTCTGCGGCGCCCAGGCCGACGGCAAGCATGCGGCCCAGTCCGCTGGTGCGCTGCTGCAGGCGACTCCGGTGATAGATGACCTGGATCGCCTGTTCGAACGTCAGCAGATCGGCCAGATAGTGGGCGGCCACCTCACCGGCGCTGTGCCCGACGACGGCGTCCGGGCGGACGCCGAACTCTTTGAGCTGCTCCGCAAGCGCTATCTGAACGGCGAAGTTGGCCGGCTGCGCGACGTTCGTTTCCGCCATCCGAGAACGGGTTTCGTCGGTGCGGAGCTCGTCGAGCAACGACCAGTCCGTGTGGCGGGACAGCTCGCGATCACTGCGCACGATGCTGTCGGTGAAGGCGGGATAGACGTCGAGCAGTCCTCGGCACATCTTCCACCACTGCGGGCCCATCCCGGTACAGACGAATGCCAACTTGGGCGCGGTCTGTGGGGTCCGGCCCGCGGGGGTGCGGTCGCTGTCGGCGAGGGCCTTGAGCCGGTCTCGCGCTTCGGCAACGCCGCCCGCGACGACCGCACGACGAAAATTCAGGTGCGAGCGCCGCCGGCCGAGGGTATAGCCGAGGTCGCGCAGTGTGAGGCCGGGGTTGGCGCTCACGTGCTCGGCCAATCGGCCGGCCGCCGCCGCCAGCGCCTCTTCGGTGCGCGCCGAGATCGGCAGCACCGCCAGCGGCAGCGACTGACTGGTATCCGGCGTATCGTCGCGACCGACCTCCGGTGGCTCGGCCAGCACGACGTGGGCGTTGGTGCCACCGAAGCCGAAGGAGTTGACCCCCGCGATGCGCCGCTTGCCGTCGGGAAACGGCCGACCCGCGCCTGGAATCTCAATTCCCTGGGTGGGCAAGGGAATCGGATTCCGCAGATGCAGATTGGCCGGGATGTAGGCGTGTTTGAGCACCAGCGCCGCTTTGATCAGTCCGGCGATGCCCGCGCCGGCCTCGAGATGGCCGATGTTGGTTTTCACCGATCCGATCAGCAGCGGATCGGTAGCCGGGCGGTCCGTGGCGAGTGCATTGGCCAGCGCGCGGACCTCGATCGGATCGCCCAGCGGCGTTCCGGTGCCGTGCGCCTCCACGTAGCCGACGTCATCGGGCCGGACGCGCGCTCTGCGCAGCGCCGTACGGATTGCCGCCTCTTGCGCGTCGGCACTCGGAACGGTGATGCCGTCGGTGTGCCCGTCCTGTGACACCGCGGTGCCGAGAATCTCGGCGTAGATGTCATCGCCGTCGGCCAGCGCCCGCGCCAGCGGCTTGATGACGACGACCGCGCCACCTTCCCCGCGCGCGTAACCGTCAGCGGCGTCGTCAAAGGCCTTGCAGCGCCCGTCCGGGCTGAGAAATCCGCTCTTCGATTCGGCGATGGTCGTGTTGGGTCCGATCATGATGTTGACGCCGCCGGCCAGCGCCAATCCGCACTCACCGTTCCAAATGCTCAGCGCCGCAAGGTGCACCGCGACAAGCGAACTCGAGCACGCCGTGTCGACGGTCATACTCGGGCCGCGGAAGTCGAAGGCGAACGAGATCCGGTTGGCCAGCATCGTCATCATCATCCCGGTGGCGGAATGGCTTTTGAATTGGTAACGGCTGGCGCGGCCCCGGTTTTGCAGAAGTTGGTAGTCGAGGGTGAAGCCCCCGACGAAGACGCCGACGTCCGTCCCGGCGAGGCTGTCCGCGGGAATCCCACCGTCTTCCAGCGCCTCCCACGTGGTCTGCAGCAACAGGCGCTGCTGCGGATCGATCAGGTTCGCCTCGCGCGGCGAGATACCGAAGAACTGCGGGTCGAATTGATCGATCTTGGCCAGGAACCCGCCCCGGCGGGTGACCATCTTGCCGACTTTCGACGGGTTGGGGTCGTAGTATTTCATGGCGTTCCATCGCGTCTCAGGCACTGTGCCCGTGGCGTCGATTTCACCGGACAGCAGGTCCCAATAGCCTTGCGGCGTGTAGGCCCCGCCCGGAAAGTGGCACCCGATTCCGACGATCGCCAAGGGCTCGCGGGTTGCGTGTGCGTCGCCCATGTTCATCCTTTCGCCCGGCCGCGCCGCACGGGCGCATGTCGGTGCGCGCCGCGCCCAAAGTCTCGGCCCCTCGGGCACGTCACCGAGGGATGCTCGAACGACGCCGCGCCGGTGAGTTCGTGAATTTCGACAGTCAGCACCGGCCGCGGACCATTCTGCTTCGGGTCAAGTTGCTTCTAGTGCGGGTGCCGCGCCAAGAATCCAGTCATGGCGAATCGGGTTGGTGGTCTGCTCGTGACGGTAAATCGATCGGAGCTCGCGCAGGAGATCGTCGCGTTGCCAGGCCTGCACCTGCCTCATGGCGGCATCGTCGGCGAAGTCATCGCACTTTTCCGAGATCACCGTCTCCACCAGCTGGCCCGCCAGCTGACGCAGCAGCCGCGTGTTCGCGTCGAATTGTGCGGCGAAATCCGGGGTTTCGAACATCATCGCGGTGTGGAGGGTCGCCATGAAATTAAACGGTGAGTACAAGTCGAGGAATCCCCTTGACGGCTGCGGCGTTTCGACGACGGCCCATTCCCGGAAGAATTTCTGCGTGCGATTGCTCAGGCTGATCAGGCCTTTCAGGTGTGGCACGACCTGCGAGTCGTCGGCGACGCTGACGAAGCGACCGTTTCTGTAGAGCAGTCCGATGAATCCCCAATAGAAGGCGATATCCCAGATCACCTTGGCCGACATCACGGTGGGCGAGCCCATCAGGGGGTACTGGTTGCAGTACACGGCAAGCCACATGTCGGTCAGGCTGCGAAACAGCGAGTCGCTGATGCCGGCTCGTGCCACAACGTCTTCACCGTCGAGGTCGCGGGTGACGAGGTCGGTGATCAGGCCGTTGCCTATCGCGATGAGATCGAGTCCCGACGAATACAACGGATCGAGAAATACTCCGGAATCCCCGGTGAGGCACCACCGCTCACGGCCGTCGAAAGCTTTTGCCACGCCGTGGCTGTAGTTCTTCATCACCTTGAAGTCTTTGATCAGGTCTTCGTGCTCTGTCAGGACCGCGGCGCACTGTGGCTCGTGTTCGGCGAGCCACGACCGGGCTCTGGCCAGTGTGTTGAAGCGGCCGAACTCGTGGGAAGCGGGGTCGGCAACGATGCCGACGCTGGTAGACCCCGACGGGAGCCGGATCAGCCAAACCCAATAGCCTTCACCCATAAGGTGATTCGTCGATAGCGCACGATCGCCCTCCAACAGGCGCGCTTGCCAGCCCGGTTCGTCGCTCCACTGGCCGATGTCCAATTCAGCCGCAACGCGCAGCCACACCGCATTGCAGTGATGCTCGTTGGGCCGTGTCAGGCCCAACCGCCGCGGCAGGATCCGGTTTCGTCCCGATGCGTCGACGACCCAACGAGCCGTCGTGGGCCCGACCGTGCCACCGCTTTGCACGGAAACGACGTGTGGGCGGACCCCGGGTTCGCCGTCAAGGGATACCGCTCGCCCGCAGACGATTTCGATGCCCGCGGAACGGCACCGCCGGTGTAGCTCGTTCTCCAGCCTGCCGCGGTCGATCTGATACGTCACCTGAGGTATGAAGACCGAACTGCCGAGCTCCGGACGTCGGGCGATGTCCGTATTTCCCTCGGCCGAGAAAAACATTCGCAAACCCATCTTGCGAATTTGCGCGTTCTGCAGATGGTCGCCCAACCCGAGCCGATCCCGCAGGTAGTGGGCGGAAACCTCCACCGTCGACTCGCCGACCGTGTGGGTGATCTCCGGCACCGGATGCGACCTCGGCGAAACGACGAGGACTCGCGTCTGCGGGCGTGCGCCGCGAATTTCCAGCGCCAGCGTGAGGCCCGCGACGCCGCCGCCCAGTATTGCGACGTCGTGATCGGTGGCGGGGCTCTCGTCTTCCAGCCGGCTCTTGATCCTGGCCGCCACGCTCTCGCGCGCGTCCGAGCTCAACTGCGACAGCTGCGCCCGCACGTCCACACGTCCACCCCTTGCAACGCCCAACGATTCACTTACTTAATAATTAAGCAGGTTACACTAAATGGGAGGGCTGGCAAGCGGATCGGGATAGCGCTTCGGCAACGAGGGCCGCTGGTTAAGTGAGCGGTCAAATGCTTTGCTGCAGAGTACATTTCATGTACTATCGAACGTCGTGGCCAGACGCCCACGCTATTGTCCGGCTATCCTGGTCTGTCTAGGTATGAAATGCCGCTGAATTCTCCGGTCTTGCGTTTCAGGCCAGGTTGGCCAGCAGCAGCGCTTCGGCGACGGCCGCCCGTTCCAGCACGCCCAGATGCAGGCTCTCGTTGATGCTGTGGGCCTGGGTCGCGGGATCCTCCACGCCGGTGACGAGGATCTTCGCCTGGGGGAACGCCTCAGCGAACTCGGCGATGAACGGGATCGACCCGCCCATGCCCATGTCGATCGGATCGGTGCCCCAGCCCCGCCGGAACGCGTCCCGCGCGGCGTCGTAGACGCTGCCGGTGGCGTCGATGGCGTACGACTCCCCGATGTCGCCGCGGGTGACGCGTACGTGTGCACCCCAGGGTGCGTGCCGGTGCAGGTGGTCGGTCAAGGCGTCCAGGTGCGCGGCGGCGTCACCTCCCGGCGCGACGCGCATGCTGATCTTGGCCCTGGCCCGCGGGATGAGGGTGTTCGACGCTTTCTCGACGGGTGTG
Organism: Mycobacterium sp. 94-17; assembly: GCF_035617725.1. Classification (NCBI taxonomy): domain Bacteria; kingdom Bacillati; phylum Actinomycetota; class Actinomycetes; order Mycobacteriales; family Mycobacteriaceae; genus Mycobacterium; species Mycobacterium sp. 94-17. The sequence continues at coordinate 17,403 of NZ_JAPIYN010000019.1, read as the reverse complement.
GTGTCGATACCGATCACCGTGATCGCGGGTTTGGCCCACAGCCGCTGCGGCGCCGAACCCGAGCCGATCTCGGACACCCCGTCCAGCAGGCCGGAGTCGGCGCGCACCCGTTCGGGCGGATAATCGACTGCCGCGGAACTGCTTTCGTGTAATCCCGCGACCGCCACGTTGCCGTCGTCGTCGTGCAGGCCGGCCAACAGTCGCACCAGGGCGCTCAGCGCGTCGGGCACCACGCCGCCCCAAATGCCCGAGTGCAGACCGTGGTCGAGCGTGGCGACCTCGACGACGCAGTCGACCAGGCCGCGCAGCGTCACCGTCAGGGCCGGAACCTCGGTGCTCCAGTTGTCCGAATCGGCGATGACGATCACGTCGGCGGCGAGCGCGTCGCGGTGGGCGGCCAGCAGTCGGCCAAGAGACGGCGACCCGGACTCCTCCTCCCCCTCGACGAAGACCGTCACGCCCACCGGCGGCGCACCGCCGTGCGCCCGAAACGCGGCCAAATGTGTTGCGATACCAGCCTTGTCGTCGGCGGCCCCGCGCCCGTAGAGCCGGCCGTCGCGCTCGGTGGGCTCGAAGGGCGGCGATACCCATTGGCTGCGGTCGCCTTCGGGCTGCACATCGTGGTGTGCGTAGAGCAGCACGGTCGGCGCACCGGGGGGCGCGGGATGGCGGGCGATGACCGCCGGGGCTCCCCCTTCGCTGACGATCTGCACGTCACCGAAACCGGCCTGCGACAACAGATCCGCGACGGCCCGCGCGCTGCGATGAACCTCGTCGCGGCGGTGGGGATCGGCCCACACCGATTCGATGCGCACCAGGTCTTCCAAATCACGGCGCACCGACGGCAGCACCTCGCGCACGCGCTCAACCAGCTCGCTCATGCCCTCGAGGCTAATCCCTTCGCGTCGAGCGTCCCGCCGGCGCGACGGACGCGGGCCGCCAGGCTATTCGGTCGTCGTCTCCAAAATGGCCACCGCGGCGGCCATTTCCCCTTCGTGCGTCAGCGACACGTGAATGATCACGTCGGCCAGGTGTTTGGCGATGTCGCCGCTCAGCCGGACCCGTGGGCGCCCCCACATGTCGGTGACCACCTCGATGTCGCGGTGGATGTCCTCCGGCAGCACCGGACGCTGAGCGAACCGCGATCCCGACCAGGCCTTGATCACGGCCTCCTTCGCGGCCCAGCGGGCCGCCAGGTGACGCGCCGCCGACGAACTCTTGTCCGAGGCGTCGCGGCGCTCGCCCGGGGTGAACGTCTCGGAGAAGACGGTGCCCGGCTGGTCGACCTGCTCGGCGAAATCAGGAATGGAGACGAGATCGATCCCCACACCGACAATCCCCATGGGTCGCCAGGCTAACGGATGGCCGCGGCCGGCAACGATGCGGTCCGCGCCGACGCCCGGTCGCGGGAAACGGTCCGGGGCCGGGCCGCCTCCCGCCTGCCCGGGCAAGGCCGCCCATTGGCCGAGGTCATCCGGCGGGGACCTGGTAGGCGCCGCCTTCGCCCAGGCGCGAACCCGGGTTCAGCAGCATCGCCGCCTCCTGACGCTTCTCCGGCACCTCTGTGTCGAAGCGACGGCTCGGCGGCCGCTCGTACATCGGCGCGCCGCCGGCGATCGCCGAGGCGAGCCGTCGCTGACCGGCCAGCAGGCGAGCGTCCGCGCGCCGCCGGTAGTCCGCACGCTGCTCCGGATCGAGCGCCGCGACGAAGGCCTGCGGGTGCACCAGCGCGACCAACCCGGAAACGTGACCGAACCCAAGGCTGGTCAGCAGTCCCGCCTTGAGCGGGAACTTCTCCCCCAGCCGCAGGGTGTCGCGCACCCACACGAAGTGGGCCGAGCCGGCCAGTTCGTCGTCGACGCAGTCCAGGCTGCGGTTGGGCGGGATCACCCCGTCGCGCAGCATCTGGCACAGCCCCATCATCTGGAAGACCGCCGCGCCGCCCTTGGCGTGCCCGGTGAGGCTCTTCTGCGATACCACGAACAGCGGAGCGCCCTCGGAACGGCCGAGCGAGTCGGCGAGCCGCTCGTGCAGTTCGGTCTCGTTGGGGTCGTTGGCCAGCGTCGAGGTGTCGTGCTTGGAGATCACCGCGACGTCGTCGGCGCCCACCCCGAGCCTGGCCAGCGACCGCGCCAGCACCGAATCCTTCCCGCCACGAGCGGCGCCCAGCGCGCCCAGTCCCGGAGCCGGGATCGAGGTGTGCACGCCGTCGGCGAACGACTGCGCGTAGGCCACCACGGCCAGCACCGGCAGGCCCATCTTGAGGGCCAGGTCGCCGCGCGCCAGCAGGATGGTGCCGCCGCCCTGAGCTTCGACGAACCCGAGCCGACGGCGGTCGTTGGGCCGGGAGAACTTCGAGTCGTGGATGCCCCGGCCGCGCATCATGCCGGTGTCGGCGGTGGCCGCCATATCACCGAAACCGATGATGGCCTCCAGCGTCAGGTCGTCGAAGCCGCCCGCCACCACCAGCTCGGCCTTGCCGAGGCGGATCTTGTCGACGCCCTCCTCGACCGACACCGCCGCCGTCGCGCACGCGCCGACCGGGTGGATCATCGCGCCGTAGCTTCCGACATAGCTCTGAATAACATGTGCGGCAACAACATTCGGCAGAACTTCCTGCAGGATGTCGTTGGGCTTACTGCGGCCGAGCAGGTTGCCGTGGTACATCGTCTGCATTGACGTCATGCCGCCCATACCGGTGCCCTGGGTGCTGGCCACCAGGCCCGGGTGCACCCACCGCATCAACTCGGCCGGCGTGAATCCCGAGGACAGGAACGCGTCGACGGTCGCGACGATGTTCCACAGCGCCACCCGGTCGATCGAGCTGGCCATGTCCTGGCTGATGCCGAAGACGGTCGGATCGAACCCGGTGGGGATCTGCGCACCGACGACACGCGACAGCTTGGTCTTTCGCGGCACCCGGATCTCGGTACCCGCCTTGCGGATCACCTGCCAGTCGCTGGAGTCGGGCACCGGCCGGATGACCGTGTGCTCCGGATCGAACTCGACGAAGGCGCGCGCGTCGGCCTCCGAGGACACCACGAAGGCGAAGTCCTTCTCCAGGTACACCGAAACCAGCAGCGGCGACGCGTGATCGGGATCGATCGCGCCGTCGTCGACGAACTCGCGGACGCCCACCCGCTCGACCACGATGTCGTGGTAGCGCTCGACCAGTTCGGACTCGTCGACCAGATCGCCGGATTCGACGTCGTACCAACCGGGTTGGGGGTCGTCCTCCCAGCGGATCAGGCCGGTGGTCCAGGCCAGCTCCAGGACACCCGCCGCCGAGAGTTCGTTGTCCACCTCCATCTCGAACCGGGTGCGCGACGAGCCGCACGGCCCGAGTTCGGCGCCGCCGACGATCACCACCAGGTCGGCCGGGTCGACGTCGAGGTCCGCCCACGCCGGCGGTGGTGCCGGGGAGAAGCCACGCGGCGGGGACGGCAGCGCGGCGATGGTGCCCTCGGTCGCACCGGCCTCGGCCTCGTCGTCCGATGTCGACGCGGCTTGCTCGCGGGCCCTGGCGGCCAGCTCGGCCATGTCGAGGTTGGCCTCGGCCAGCCCGCCGGTCAGGTCGGCCTTGATCGGAGCGTTGGCGGCGGCGACCTTGGACTCGATGTCGCAGAGCGACAGCAACATTGCCGCCATCTCCTCGGTTGAGTACGTCGTGACGCCGGCCTCCTCGACCGCGTCGACGATGGCGTCGTTGTGGCCCATCAGCCCGGTGCCGCGGGTCCACCCGATCAGCGCGTGCGCCAGGCTGACCCGGGACGCCCACGACGATTCGGCGTGCCAGCGGCTCACCAGGGCGTCCAGCGCCGACTTCGCTTCCCCGTAAGCTCCGTCACCGCCGAACATTCCACGGTTCGGCGAACCCGGCAGCACCACGTGCAGCCGCGACGCGATGTCTCGCTCGGCACCGATCTTCGACAGGCCGCCGATCAACCGCTGCACCGCCCACAGCAGCACCTTCATCTCCATCTCGGAGCGAGAGCCCGCGTCGGACAGGTCGCCCGCGACCCGCGGTGCGGCAAACGGGAACAGCAGCGTCGGAGTCTGCGCGTCCTTGATGTGAATCGACTGTGGCCCAAGGCTTTCCGTCTGCTCCGTGCCCACCCACTCGACCAGTGCGTCGATGTCGGAGTAGGACGCCATGTTGGCCGCGACCACCCACAGCGCCGCCCCGAATCGGGCGTGGTCGCGGTAGAGCCCGCGGTAGAACGCCAGCCGCTCGTCGTCCAGCTTGGACGTCGTGGCGATGACGGTGGCGCCGCCGTCGAGCAGTCGCGCCACGACCGACGCGGCGATCGAGCCCTTGGATGCACCCGTCACCACGGCGACTTCGCTGCTGCACGGGCCCGGGTCCGGGTTCTCGGCGCCGGCCGCGATGCGACCGTACAGCGACGCGTGGATCTGCCGGCCCGCGGACAGGGCCTTGCCCTGCCACCAGGTGGCCTGCGTGGCCACGACATGGCCTGCGCCCTCGAACCTTTCGGACAGCTCCAGCCAGCGGGCGTCGATGTCGCCCTCGTCGGTGAGCCAGAGCCTGACCAGGTCTTCACGCGCGCTGGCCCACCGGTCGTCGAACAGCACGGCCTGCTTCGGCTCGAACACCGGCGAGACCAGACGGGGCCAGTCGGCGCCGAGCTCGGCGGTGACCAGGTCGATGAGCTCGGCATCGGTCGCCGCCGGCGAGACGCCCACCGGGTCGTCGAGGCCCAGCTGGTTGAGCACCAGGCGGGCCGCCGAGGCCAGCACGCCGTCGCGGCCGGTGATCTGTTCGGTGAATTCGCCGAGTGCGGCGGCGTCGACGGTCGCGCCTCCGCCACCGCCGCCCGCCGACGGCAGCGCCACCGCGATGCCATGACGCGCGGCCACGGACGCCACCGCGGCGTCGATCACCTTGTCGACGGAGGCCGCGTCGGCCAGCGCGCCCTCGTGCAGGTGGCCCATGACGCCGCCCCGCACACTGGCCCCCTCCCGGGTTCCCAGCGCGACCTCGACCGTGACGTGCTTGGCCCAACCCTCGCCGAGCTCCCAGGTCTTCTTCACCCGCTCGGCGATGGCCGCGGGCCGCTTACCCGAGGGCCCCAGCACCGTACGCAGCTGGTCGTTGATCGCGTCGGAAAGCACTGGGCCATAAGGTTTATAGGTGCGTGCCAGCTTGGTCACCTGCGCGCGCAGCCCGGCCAGGTCGGCTTCGGCGGCGCCGTCGATGGCGCCCAGGTTCAGCTCCGAGCCCAGGTCCACCAGCAACTGGTTGCGCCGCGACGACGCCCCGTCGGTGATGGATTCGATGGAGTCCAGCTCCTCGATTTGATCGATACGCATCTTGGCCGACAGTGCAACCAGCGCCAGCGTGGCATCCGCGGCGTCGAATCCGATGTCGTCCGGCCGGGCCGCCCCCGACGGCGCGGCGGGCGCGGCGGCGGGAGCCGGGGTGGCCGCCGCCGCTTCCGGCGCCGATGCGCTTTCCGCGGGTGCTTCCGGCTCCTCCTCAGGCTCCGGCTCGGGGTCGGTGTCGGTGGCGAACAACACCGCCGCGTCGCGTTCGGTGTTGAGCACTTCCACTGTGCTATGGGCGTATTCGGGTAGCTTGAGCGTGTTGGTGGCCAGGCCCGCGACGGTCGGTGCGGACTTCACCCCGATCTCGACGAACCGCTCCACACCCAGGCCGCCGGCGGCCTCTTCGGTGAACAGCAGGTCCTGGGTTTCGATCCAGCGCACCGGGCTGGCGAATTGCCATGCCAGCAGCTCGATGAGGACGGTGCGGGCCAGCTCGATCCGGCGCTCGGCGAGCCAGGTGTCGTAGTCGGCGAGGATCGGGTCGAGCGGCTCGGCCGGCACCAGGTCGCGGATCTCCTGGATGAAGTCGCGGTCCAGGTTGAACGGACGCGGCACCAGGTTGGGGATGTAGCGCCCGATGATGACGTCAGGGTCCTTGTCGCGCGGCATGACTCGATCGAGCGACCGCCGGAACTCCGCCACACCGACGCGCAGGACGCGCGAGTGGAACGGCACGTCGATGCCGGGTACCAGGATGAACGAGCGCTTGCCGCCGGTGATCTTGCGCCGCCGCTCCACCTCTTCCTCGAGAGCGTCGAGGCCGCGCACCGTGCCGGCGATCGCGTACTGCGACCCGCGCAGGTTGAAGTTGACGATCTCCAGGAATTCTCCGGTGCTCGCGGCGATTCCGGCCACAAACCCGGGAACCTCGTCGTCGGGCAGGTCGATCTGCGAGGGCCGAATGGCCGCCAGCCGATAGTTGGACCGGCCCAGCTCGTCGCGGGGCACGATGTCGTGCATCTTCGATCCGCGGTGAAACACCGTCTCCAGCAAGGCTTCCAGCTCGTAGATGCCGGTCACGCAGGCCAGCGCGGTGTACTCGCCGACGGAGTGACCGCAGGCGATCGCGTCTTCGACGAAGGCACCCTGCTCGCGCATCTCGGCGACCTGCGCCGCGGCCACCGTGGCCATCGCGACCTGGGTGAACTGCGTCAGGTACAGCACACCCTCGGGGTGGTTGTAGTGCACCCCGCTGGCGATGATGCTGGTCGGGTTGTCGCGCACCACGTGCAGAACCGAGAAGCCCAGGGTGTCGCGGGTGAACTTGTCGGCTTTGTCCCACACCTTGCGGGCGGCCTTGGACCGGGCCCGGACGTCCATGCCCATGCCCTTGTGCTGAATGCCCTGCCCGGGGAATGCGTAGACGGTGTGCGGGGCCGCCAGGCGTGCCGTCGCCGACATCACCAGATCCGATCCGATCCGGGCGGCGACCTCCAAAACCTCGGCGCCCTGGTCGATTCCGACCCGGTCGACGCGGAACGCGACCTCGTCGCCGGGACGCACCATGCCCAGGAAGCGCGCGGTCCAGCCGATCAGCCGCGCCGGCGGGCGGGCCTGACCGTCGGTGGCGGTCACCGCGTGCTGGGCGGCGGCCGACAGCCACATGCCGTGCACGATCGGCGATTCCAGGCCGGCCAACAACGCGGCGACCCGGTCGGTGTGGATGGGGTTGTGGTCGCCGGAGACCACCGCGAACGGACGCATGTCGACCGGCGCGGTGAGCGTGACGTCACGGCGGCGCCGACGCGGGGTATCGGTCGCGTTCTGCGAAACCGCACCGCCGGCGCGCACCGGGTCCCCGAGTTCGGCGCCGCCGGTGCGCCCCAGGATGGCGAAACGCTCGTCGAGCGTGGCGATCACCTGACCGTCGGTGTCGGTGATCGTGACCGAGACCGGGACGACGCGCCCCATGTCCGTGTCGATGGCCACCGAAGCCGTTGCGAAGATTCGCAATTGCGACCGCACCTTCGGCAGCGTGCCGGTCATGTGCGCGGCGTGGTCGAGATGCACCAGGCTCAGCAGGCCCTCGACGACCGGAACGCCGGCGTCGGTGGCGGCCGCGCCGATCGCCGAGAAGACGGCGGGCCAGCACGCCCCGACGAGCGCGTCGGGCACGGTGGTGAGGCTGGGCGCCAACGGTTCTCCGAAGGTGGCCGTGACACCGGTGTGGTCCGCGACCCGCTCGGGGTCGAAATCCACCGTGACCGTGGCCGTCCCGTCGGTGACCGCAGGGAGGAACTCCGGCCCGTCGGCCCCGGCGGCGATGGCCAGCACCGCACGCATGGCCGTGGCGGCGTCCTCGGTGGAGACCACCGGGGTGGCACCGTCAACGGTGTTGGGCGGCAACGTGAATGGGATATCGATCCAGGTGCCTGACACGGGGACGCTGAGCACGACGCGGTCGCCGTCGAGCCGAAGCTGGGCCCCGGTGGACGAATGCGTGGCGCGACGGCTCTCGGGCCCGTCGTGCACCAGCCAGTCCGAGGGGTCGGCGATGCGGTGGACCGGGTTGGTCGCGGTGCGGCCGGCCCACCGGACATCCGGGGCATCCAGCACGATGGCCAGCGGCCCGGTGACGTCGGCGCGGCCGGTCCGGCGTGACGCGACGGCCACCGGCTCCAGTCCGGCGGCGAGCGCCTCGTCGATGGCCGCCTGCTCGAAGCGGTCCAGCAGTTCACCGACGGGCTCGTCCATCCGGGTAATGCCGGCCACGGCCGCGGTACCCGGAATGATGCACACCTGATCGGCGTCGTAACGGGCATCGTGCGCCTGCCACAGCGAATCGCTGCGCCACCAACGCCTTACGTCCTTGTCGATCACCGGCACGAAGTTGACCGGCTTGCCCAGCGTCTTGCACAGCGTAACGAAGAACGGGACGTCCGCGGGGTGCAGCTGCACGGTCTCGGCGTCGGGATAGCGGTCCAGCAGCAGATCGATTGCCGCCTCGGGGTTCTCCAGCAGCCCGTCGTCGTCGTACAGCGTCTCGACGGGACCGAAATCCTGTGCAGCCAGCCGCGCTTCGGCGCGCTGCAACATCTGTTGGAAACGGTCACGCCAGGTGTCGGCCAGCCACGGGCTGCCCGGCGACGCGGTGTCCGCAGTGGAATCGCCGTCGCCGATGCACAATTCGACGTAGCGCCGCAGCCACTGCAGGTAGGTCATCTCCGCGACGTCGCCGAAGTACGGCTTGGCGGTGTTGGCCATCGCCGCGATGATCTCGTCGCGACGCTCCGCGACGGCGTCCGCGTCACCGGCGACCTCGTCGAGCAGCCGGCCGCAACGCGAGGCGCTGTTGTCGATCTCGTGGATGTCCGCACCCAGCTGGCTGCGGCTGGAAGCCATGCCGCCCACGGCTTTTCCGGCGCCGATCCAATGCTCGGTGCCTTGGGTCTCGACCAGCATCTGCTTGACCGACGGCGACGTGGTGGACTCCAGCGTCGCCATCGCCGCGGTGCCGACCAGGATGCCGTCGATAGGCATCAACGGGAAGCCGTAGGCCTGAGCCCAACGCCCGGAAAGGTATTCGGCCGCACGCTCGGGGGTGCCGATGCCGCCACCGACGCAGACGGTGATGTTGGAGCGCGACCGCAACTCGGAGTAGGTCGCCAGCAGCAGGTCGTCGAGGTCTTCCCAGGAGTGGTGGCCGCCGGCGCGTCCACCCTCGATGTGCGCGATCACCGGCTTGGTGGACACCTCGGTCGCGATGCGGATGACCGAGCGGATCTGCTCGACGGTGCCGGGCTTGAAGACGACGTGACTGATGCCGACCTCGCCCAGCTCCTCGATCAGCTCGACGGCCTCCTCCAGGTCGGGAATGCCTGCGCTGATCACCAGACCGTCGATGGCCGCGCCCGACTGGCGCGCCTTCTGGACCAGGCGCTTGCCGCCGACCTGCAGCTTCCACAGGTACGGGTCCAGGAACAGCGCGTTGAACTGGTAGGTACGTCCGTCCTCGAGCAGGCCGTCCAGCTGGGTGACGCGGTCGGCGAAGATCTCCTCGGTGACCTGCCCGCCGCCGGCGAGTTCGGCCCAGTGCCCGGCGTTGGCCGCCGCGGCGACGATCGCGGCATCGACGGTGGTCGGCGTCATGCCGGCCAGCAGGATCGGCGAGCGGCCGGTCAGCCTGGTGAACTTCGTGGAGAGCTTGACCCTGCCGTCGGGCAGCCGAACCAGCGTCGGCGCGTAGCCGGACCACGCCCGCGCCACCTCCGGGACGGCGCCGACGGTGAAGAGGTTGCGCTGCCCGCCGCGGGTCGCCGCGGGCACGATGCCCACACCGAGGCCGCGGATCACCGGCGCGGTCAGCCGGGTCAGGATGTCGCCAGGTCCCAGATCGAGGATCCAGCGAGCGCCTGCGTCGTTGACTCGGCTGATCTCCTCCACCCAGTCCACCGGGCGCACCAGGATCGACTCGGTCAGTTGCCGGGCCAACTCGACGTCCAGGCCGACCTTCTCGGCCCAGCCGCCGACGATGCCGATACCGTCGGCCAACCGGGGCGTGTGGAAGCCCACCTCGACCTGCACCGGATCGAACACCGGCGCAAAGACGTCGCCGCCGCGCAGCTTGCTCTTGCGGTCGGCTTCTTCCTTCTCAGAGATCTGCTGGCAGTAGAGCTCGAAGCGGGACAGCTGCTCCGGGGTGCCGGTGATGACCACCGAGCGGCGGCCGTTGCGGATGGACAAGACGGGCGGCAGCACGGTGCGCACGTCCAGCGCGAACTCGTCGAGCAGCCGGCCGATGCGGTCGGGATCGGCGTTGGTGACCGACACCATGGGCGGGCGGTCGCCAAGCACCGAGATGCCGCGCCGACGGGCCACCAGCGTCCCGGCCGCACCGATCAGCTGGGCCATCGCGAGCAGCTCGACGTCGCGCGCACCCCCCGCCTTCAGCGCCTCGACGGCGAGCACGCCCTGGGAGTGTCCGGCGACGGCCACCGGCGGTGTCGCCTTGAGGTCCATGCCCTGGCGTGCCAGCGCCCGCACGGCCGCGATCTGGGTGAGCAGCACGCCCGGAATCGACACGGCGGCCGACGTCAGGTGCTTGTCCGAAGGGACCGGGTCTTCGGCCGCCAGCGCGCGCACCCACGACAGCGGCTCGAAGCCGATCGGGCGCACCACGACGAGCTCGTTGGCCACCGGCTCGAGCAGCAGGCTGACCTCGCCGACGAGCGTTGCCAGTTCGGACTCGACGCCGGCCGCCGACACCAGTTCTTCGAGGGTCTCCAGCCAGGCGCTGCCCTGGCCGCCGAAGGCCACCGCGTAGGGTTCGCCGGACGTCAGGCGGTCGACAAGAGCGTGGGTGTCTCCGGCTTGCGGGCCCCTACCCCCGTGCGGACCCTGCCCGCCGCGGTCGGCGGACACCCGGTCGTGCTCGTGAATCGTCACTTTGTCTATCTCCCCTGTATGCGTCTTCAGGTCTCGTTCGTCTGGCGGGGTCACCACCGCCGGGCGGGGTTCTGTCGATTCCGCGTCGAATCACAGCCGGGAAACGGCTGGCCGGTGTGTCGTCGTCAGACCGCTCGGGCGCTGTTGTGCGGCGCGACGAACCCCATCGGCTGTACTAAGAGTGTCATAAGGATCGGCCGTTGTTTTGCGTGCTGATCGGTTACTGGTGAGTTCTACGCATGGGTAACCGTGTCCTGGGTAACACCCGGTTTCATCCGCGGCACGGACCCGATTCACAAACCCGCTGCGTGCAGGTGGTTACGGTCGAGTAGCTATAACTGCGCAGATCAAGGCAGTCTTGTTATCGAATCGTTATATAAAAATTTTTGGTCGGTGAGCGCCGTCGCGGCAACGCCGACCGCTACTGACGGCGATCGCCCGCCAGGGCGCAGCCGGACAACGAGCGAACAAGTGTTTGCTGGAGTTTTTAAGAGTCCGCGTCCCGACGGGACGGCCAGACGGCACCGGCCACTACGCCCACTGGCCGAACTGGGGCTTGAGGATCTCGTTGATGTCCACGCCGACCCCCCCGACGCTGCGTTTGTCGATCTCAACCTGGTGCAAATTGGCCGCCGGGTGGGCGTATCCCTTGGGTGAGCCCCAGTTGTGCTGCCAGAAATAGGCGCCCAATCCGTCGTGCAGCGCCCAGTCGATTGTCTTCGAATTGGCGTACACGCCTGTGCGCTGATGACCGATCACCGATTCCCAGGAGCGCAGGTAGGGCGCCACCTGGCTTTTGTACTGCTCGTAGGAGGGGTCGTCGTCGATCGAGGCGTAAATGGGCGCAGTGGCCGGCCCGCCGGCGGCGGCGTGCAGCTGCATCCCGCGCTGCGCGTGCTGCAGGCCGGCTTTGGCGCCGCCCAGCCAGTCCGCGCTGCTGGCCTTGCCGTACTGGTAGCAGGACACGATCTTCAGCCCGCTGCTGTTGAGGTCGCGCGCCTCGGAGACTTGAATCGGCTTGCCCAGCATCCAGTTGCCACCGGGACGGCGGTCCGACACGTACCGGATAGAACCCACGGCACCGGCGGCCCTGATCTGGCTGGCCGGAATGACGCCTGCCGCATAGTCGAGCAGGGTGCCGAGCGACGCCGACGCCGGCGCGGCGCTCACCGAGGCGCCGGCGACGCCCAGACCGAGCAGGCCCGGGGTCGCGGCCGCGAATTTGAGCAGTTCACGTCGCGAAACGGATGGCACAAGCCACAGGGTACGACAGAAACCTCATATGACACATTGGCCACATCGGTTACATGTGCATCACAGTGCCGCATCGTCCGTTTGAAGCGGCTTCACCTCGGGCAGCACGATGACGCTCAGGGCTTCCAATCCGCGCCGAGCGGTCTGGACGCCGATCTCCTCGATGAAGTGGGCGGCCGCCGGGCTGATCGATTCCGCCCAGGCGCGAAATCCCTGCACGATCACCGGGTCATACTGCAGTAGCGGTTGCACTTCCCGCAGCACGCCGACCACGTCGTCGGGCAACGGGTCCGCCAACTGCTGGTCGATCCACCCGCACGCGAGCTCTCGAGCCGCGGAATCGTCTTCGCCCAGCGCGGTCACCTCGGCGGCCAGGCTGCGCAGCCGGCCGAACAGCTCCTCGCGGCCCGGGGTCTCGGCCAGTTGCGACAGCAGGGTGCTGGCGGCGGTCGGCAACACCATCTGCCCGAACAATACGGGGACCGGCAGGTGCCACTCGTCGAACAATTCGGCGTACATCGCGGCGAGAGGCGCCGGCAGCGGGGCGCTGAGCCGCCCGATCAAGCCGATGCTGTCGCGGTGCGTCGTCGCCAGCCGGCGCAGGATGTCTTCGTTCAGGTCCGCGTCGCCGCACGCGGTGGCGGCGCGGGCTTGGTCCAAGGCTTGGATCAGCCGGTCGAGCCGGTCCCGTTGCTGCGCCAGCAGAGCGCGGTGCTCGTCGAGCAGGCCGGCCAGGGTGCCGTGGCCGCCTTCGATCAGCCGCTGGATGTCGTTGATGCCCACCCCGAGGCTGCGCATCAGGTCGATGCGCAACAAGTCGAGCACCTGCTCGACGCCGAACACCCGATAGCCGTTGGAAAGGTGTTGCGCGCGCAGCAATCCGATTTTCTCGTAATGGCGAATGCGGCCGGAGGCGATGCCGGTCAAGGCGGTGACGTCGCCGATCAGCAACTGCTCAGCCACCCCTTGACCTTACAACTATCGCAAGGTCTGTACTGGGCACATGGAACACGAGCAGCTCATCGACCTGACGCGGCGCGCATTGAAGTTGGCGCGCGACAAGACCACCGACCTCGCTCCGGCCCAGCACACGGTCGACGCGCGCGACTACACGGATGTCGAGCGGCATCACCGGGATCGGGCCATGCTGCTGGCCAGCCCGCAGTTGGTTGGCTACGTCTCCGAACTACCCGCCCCGGGTGCGTATTGCACCAAGACGGTGATGGGACGGTCCATCCTGCTGACCAGAACGGCAGCGGGAACGGTCAAAGCGTTCGACAACGTCTGCCTGCACCGCCAGTCGCAAGTGGTGACGGGATGCGGCACCGCCAAACGGTTCACCTGCCCCTACCATGCCTGGACGTACGACAACACCGGACGCCTGGTCTCGCTGCCGGGACGCGAGGGATTCCCGGACGTGGCCGTCAAGTCCGACGGCCTGACCGAACTGCCGGCCACCGAATTCGCTGGATTCCTCTGGGTGGCATTGGATCCCGGCGCGACGCTGGACGTGGCCACACACCTGGGCCCGCTCGCCGAGGAACTCGACTCGTGGGGCGTCGGGCGCTGGTCCCCGCTCGGCGAGAAGGTGCTGGACTCCCCCATCAACTGGAAGCTGGCGATCGACACCTTCGCCGAGAACTACCATTTCGCCACCGTCCATCAGCAGACCTTCGCCACGATCGCACGCAGCAACTGCACGGTGTTCGACTCCTATGGCCCGCACCACCGGCTGATCTTCCCGCTCAACACCATCCGCGAGCTCGACGACGCGCCCGAGGACCAGTGGAATCCATTCCACAACATGGTGGTGATCTATGCGTTGTTCCCCAACATCGTGCTGTCGGTGACCATCGCCAACGGCGAGCTGTTCCGGGTCTACCCGGCGGACCGGCCCGGCAGGTCAATCACCGTGCATCAGAACGCAACCCCGCAGGACCTCACCGACGAATCGATGGCCGCCGGGGCCCAGGCCGTGTTCGACTACGCGCACGCCACCGTGCGCGACGAGGACTACCGACTGGTCGAGGGGCTGCAGGCCAGTCTCGAGTCCGGGGTCCGCGACCACCTGGTGTTCGGCCGCAACGAGCCCGGCTTGCAGCATCGCCACATCACGTGGACCCGGGCGCTGGAACAGTCAGCCGGCGTCGGCTGACAGCACCGCGATCAGATCGTCGACAAGTTGTGCCAGCGTGTCGTTTTCGACGCGCGCCAAGCCGAGCAGCAGGTCGACGGCATCCGCGCGCCGGCCGGCCGCGAGCAGCGGCGCGACCCGATCCACCCTGGTCTGCAACTCGGGCTGCGGCGGGGTCAGGTTCCCGACGATGGTGCAAAGCACGTCGACGAGTTCCCAATCCCGGTACAGGGCCAGCGAGCGTTCGTTGAACGCGAAGCCCGTCACCGGTTTCCCCCACATGGTGCCGTGGTAGCGATACGGGCCCTCCATGTACTCGATCGGCAGCCCGTGGGCCGGCGCGGGCACCAGCGGCTCCCCGACGAGGTCCAGTTGCAGTGTGGGACAGGTTATTCGGTGTCGGTCGGGCAGGTATCTGGCCGATGCGGGGGGTCGCACCAGGGGCCGGACGGCCTCCGGCCATCGCACGTAGCTGCTGACCGTGACCTCGAGGTCCTCGGCGCATTCCGGCGCGATCGCGGGGTCCGGGTGGCTTGTCGTGATACCGGTAAACGGCTGCAGCGCATTGCCGTTGGCGCGGTCGAACTGGCGCCAGATGCTCAAGTCGACACCGTTGTCGAAGTTGATCGTGCGCCATTCGTGTGACCTGGCCCGCGGGTCGCCGCCGGATCCCCCGCCGCCGGCGTACTTGGGGAACCACTGCCGATCGACGTGCCCGCTGGTCCCGGACACCTGCTGGATCACGTCTCCCCAGCGCAGGGTGCCGGTCATCGCCATGCCCGTCTGGAAATACGAATAGGTGTCGCTCTGGCCGAAGCAGACGATCTTGCCGTTGTACGTCGAGGCGCCCACCGGTGTCGGTGCGCGCGTTGGTGTTACGGCGAGATCCAGCCGCATGGACAGCCCGGAGTGATCTGTTCCGACCAGGCTGACCCGGTAGGTGTAGGGCAGCAGCTCGCCGTCACCGCCGCGGCTGGTCGTCCACGAGGCGGTGCCCGCGCTGCTGTGGTAGCTGATGTCGAGATGGCCCAGCGCCATCGTCAGCTTGCGCTGGGCACCCGGCTCCATGTTCGCCGGCGGCATGTCGTAATCGGTGAAGGTGCCGTAATCACCGGT
The DNA here is from genome assembly GCF_035617725.1 of Mycobacterium sp. 94-17. Lineage (NCBI taxonomy): Bacteria > Bacillati > Actinomycetota > Actinomycetes > Mycobacteriales > Mycobacteriaceae > Mycobacterium > Mycobacterium sp. 94-17. Next base: position 2,168 of record NZ_JAPIYN010000019.1, on the reverse strand, counting down.
GTCGAGATCGAACAGGGCCATCGTGTAGAAGTCCGCAACGAACGTCCCCCCGGGCCGGTTCTTGTTGAAGATGGTCAGGAAGGCAAACGATCGATCGGTCTCGGCGGCATCGAGCTGCCCCGCGATGAACCAGGTGTCCGACTCCTGGCCGGGATGTTCGCCCTCGGCCGCGGGAAAATCCAATTGGGTGTCCCCGGGCACCAACTGAAACGGGTAACTGCGCCAATCGCTGGTCATATCGGGCCTTCGCTGCTTTTTTCGCTATGTTAGCGTGAATAGCAAATTCGCGGTCACGGTCCGATCCCCCCCGAGGAAGCGCCCCGATGACAGAGACTTCCCGCCATCGCTCCTACAACGAGCTGTTCGTCGGGGGCCAGTGGCGCAAGCCCGCCAATCCCCAGCAGCTCGCCGTGATCTCCCCGCACTCCGAAGAACCGGTCGGGCATGTCCAGGTCGCCGGCCCCGAGGACGTCGAGGCCGCCGTGGCCGCCGCGCGACGCGCCTTCGATCACGGTCCGTGGCCACGGCTGAGCCATGCCGAGCGGATGGAAAAGGTCGAACAGCTCGCCGGGATCTACGGTGGTCACGCCGACGAGATGGCCGATCTCATCACCGACGAGATGGGGTCGCCGCGCAGCTTCAGCCGGATGGGCCAGGGGGCCGCCGCCGCGGCGCTGATCCACCTCACGCTGGCCGCCGCCCGCGAGTTCCCGTGGGAGGAACGCCGCCAGGGTGCGCTCGGAGAAGTGCATCTGCGCAGGGCCCCCGTCGGGGTGGTGGGGGCGATCGTGCCGTGGAACGTGCCCCAGTTTTTGATCATGCCCAAGCTGATCCCGGCGCTGATCGCGGGCTGCACGGTGATTATCAAGCCCGCCCCCGAAACACCTTTGGACGCTTTGTGGTTGGCCGAGATGATCGAGCAGATCGGGCTGCCCGAAGGCGTGGTGTCGGTGCTGCCCGGCGGCGCCGAGATCGGCGAGGCGCTGGTGCGCCACCGAGGGGTGGACAAGATCGCGTTCACCGGTTCCAGTGCCGTCGGCCGGCGGATCGCCGCCCTGTGCGGCGAGCAGCTCAAACGGGTGAGCCTGGAGCTGGGCGGCAAGTCCGCGGCGATCATCCTCGACGACGCCGACATCAACAAGACGGTCGCCGGCCTGAAGTCCGCCGGGCTGATGAACAACGGGCAGGCCTGCGTCGCGCAGACCCGGATACTGGTCAGCGACCGCAAGCACGACGAGTTCGTCGATGCGCTGGCCGGCATGATGTCGGCGCTGAATGTCGGTGACCCGGCCGACGAGTCGACGGACATCGGACCCCTTGTGGCGCAACGGCAACAGCGCCGCGTCCAGGACTACATCAAGTCGGGCCGCAGCGAGGGCGCCCGCGTGGTCCTCGGTGGGGAACAGAGTCCGTCCGAGCGCGGCTGGTATGTGCAGCCGACGCTGTTCGCCGACGCCACCAACGAGATGCGGATTGCCCGGGAGGAGATCTTCGGTCCGGTGCTGACGGTGCTGCGTTACCGCGACGAGGACGACGCGATCCGCATCGCGAACGAGACCGACTACGGCCTGGCCGGTTCGGTGTGGACGGCCGATATCCAGCACGGCCTGGATGTCGCTGCCGCCGTCCGCACCGGAACCTATGGCATCAACATGTACACCCTCGACATCGGCGCACCGTTCGGCGGCTTCAAGCAGTCCGGCATCGGCCGCGAGTTCGGCCCCGAAGGACTGGACGAATACGTCGAGTTGCAGACGCTGATCTGCAGGGGCCAGCTCCCGCCGCTGTAGCGTTTCCGCTGTCGACGGTGGGTCACGGCCCTGCGCCGCCAAAAGCATTGCCGGCGAGTCGCTTTCGTTGTTCACCCTCACCGGCGCATCGAATATTTCGGAGGCAACGCCACGGTGGGTGTTGATGAGCGGTCTTGGGGGCTCGCGGGGTATGACTGCCATCTCGAATTCTTCAGTGCCCCGCCATGTTTGGACATCGATGCGGTGGCGGTAGTGCCCGCTAGCGGGGGCGGTTGGGGTTGGAAGGGTTGATACCACCACCATTGGGCGCGTTCGCCGGTAGGCCCCGGGCACGGCGCCCCCGCGGGCGGGGGCTGGGTGGGTGGACGCGCCAGCGATCCCGGGCTCAGCACCCGGCCGTCATCGTCGGTCACCAGC